>CAUQZV010000047.1:0-11543 GCA_963522415.1 uncultured Veillonella sp.
TTGGTGTACCAATAGAAATGCCATCTCCAGCTTGGATTTTTGTTCCTAAACCAGTAATAACTTTTTTGCCAGCATCTGTAATATTGGATAAATCATTTTTAGCTACACCAGAGATGACTGCTTTCGTATCAGCTACTGCTTCACCATTACCGTTTACATAAGTTAATGTTACATCACCATTAGCATCAACAGTGTATTTTTCTGTATCTGTTGTTGGTTTAATATGAAGTTCTTTGCCTGCTGCATCTTTTACTGCTTTCGCAATGCTTGCATCAGATGTTTTCTTAAGGTCAGATACGTTAACAGCAGATGTTCCTGTTACAGGGTCTTTCGCTGCAACTTCTAGTTTTTCTAAGAAGGTTGCATTTGGTTTTTCTTGACCTGCATCAGTAGTTACTTTTGCTCCATCAATCGCAGAACCAACGTTGTCTACACGTTGTGGCGCTTGTGTATTCACTTTCGTGTGTACATCGCCTGCGTAAGCATCACCATTAGCATATTTGAATGTGCCATCTGGTTGTTTAAATACTTGTATGCCGTTGTTATCTACGAAGATTAAAGCTTGCGCTTCTCCCAATTTTTTCGCATTTACTTTTACATCGTAAGCGTGTGCATCTGTTGCAGATGGTGTCACTGTAATTGTGCCATCTTCATTCGATACAGTTGTAATTGTATCGTTATCTGCACCTCTTTCTGCACCAATTGTAATGACACCATTTTCTTGAGTCACTTGTACAGCACCGCTACCTTTAAGGGTGATACGCTTATTCTCTCCCTCTACATTGGTAGCTTGTGGAACTACTTTATCTGTAGATGTACCGTTGCTAACCGCTAAGTCCCACAATGCAGTTTTATCTGCTTTGTTATTCACAGCATCGTTAACATGTTTCAACTGATCTTCTGTGGCTGCACGACCCGAAGTTGCTACTGGGTTCGTTACATTCCACGTTGTATTTTGTAAACCACCGATATAGCCTTGTTTACCATCGATAGATACTGGATGATCTCCATCTACTTTCACAATACCATTGTTATCAAATGTCACTTTGCCAGAGCCAGCTTCATTCGTAATGGATGTAATTTTGCTTAACGCACCTTCTACATTAACTTTGTACGGTTCAGCTTCTGTGCCTTTACCTTCTACAGTTGTATTCGTGCCATCTTTTAGCACTGTTTTTTTAGCTGCAATAGTATAAGTAAGTTGACCCGTTGTAGCGTCTTTAGTTGGCTCCCCAATAGAAATACCATCGCCAGCTTGGATTTTCGTTCCTAAACCAGTGATTACGTTTTTACCTGCATCCGTGATGTTGGACAAGTCGTTTTTCGCCACACCTTTGATCGTTGCTTTACGGTCTGCAATAGCGTTGCCATTGCCATCCACGTATGTTAATTCAACCTTACCTTCAGTGCCAGTTACTTCATACTCTTTATTTGCGATAGAAATATCTTTACCTTTAGCAATAGTCTCTACTGCTTTTTTAGATACAGCTACGCCATATTTTGTATTCGCTGCATCTTGTGCTCCAGACACTAGACTTACTTCGGCAATATTTTCATCAGTCGCGTCAGTTAATGTTGCTTTCACAACAGATTCTACTTGTTTATCTGCAGAAATAGTATATGTTTTCTTACCAGTTTTAGGGTCTAAGGTAGGTGCTCCTACTGTAACACGTTCGCCTGCTGTAATTTCTGTACCTAAATCAGTGATATTTTTCTTGCCAGCATCTGTGATATTGGATAAGTCTTCTTTTGCTAATCCTGTAGCACTTACCTTAACATCTCCATTAGCTTCCTTAGTAATAGAAATATTATTTCCATTCACAAGGTTTACTTGTTTATCCGTTGGAGATACTTTGGTTCCATTTACAGCAAGGTTCCATTCATCAGCTTTTTTCGCTAATGCGCTATCGTTGAAAGTCAATGTTACATTATCTCCAGCAGCTGCTGTGGTAATGTACTCATTAGCACTCTTAATGTTGAACTTCACGTCTCCATCTTTTAAAGACTTAGGCGTAGTGGAGCCTGTTTCTGTTCCATCACCAAGAGCAATGGTATGAGCCACTTGAGTTTTCAGAGTTGATACATCTGTCGCCTTCGCAATTCCTTCAATGGTTACGTTTCTTGTGTTTGCTGGGTTAGAAGCATCTTTCACTGTTAAGGTAACATTGTTATCTTCACCAACTGTATAGTTGCCCCCTGCAGGATTTGCTACTAAGCTATAGTCGCTACCAGTTTTTGCTTTAATTGCATCGCTAACTGCTTTCAACTGGTCTTCTGTCGCTGCACGTCCAGATACTGGAGTTGATGTTGCCACATCCCAAGTTGTATTTTGTAAACCAGTCACATGACCTACACTTCCATCAATGGTAACAGGTTGCCCGCCAGTACCAACAATGACTTTACCTTCTTTACCATCGATTGTTACCGTCTTATCTCCAGCAGTTCCGCTACTGAAAGTACTTACGCCATTCGCATCGAAGGATACTTTGCCATTACCAGCTTCATTTGTAATGGATTTGATATTACCCAAGTCACGTTTCAATTTAATGTTAACAGTGGTATTACCCTCATCTTGTTGTACCGTCGTTAATACGTTGGTTCCATCAAAATTAGTAGCCTCCGTTTCTGTAGCACCACCTTTGATAGCCACAGTACTACCTAATTTATTTGTAACAGGGTTAGCCCCGCCAGTAGCTTCAGAGATATTAGCTCCGTATTTCATACCCGCATCTACTACAGATTTAAGGTCACTTACATTTACCGCAGCATTAGGGTTATTAGTCGGTTTTGCAGCCGCTTCCAAACGCTCTAAGAATGTTGGGGATAGATTATCCGGTCCCACTCCTTGCGTTTGAATCGCAGATTTTACATTATTAAGCACCGTTGGTGATGTAGTGCTATCTCCATTCGCATTCACTAGACGAGATTGTACATTATTGGCTAGTACAGCACGTTCACCTGCCACAGGTTCTTTCGTTTTATAGAATTTGCCATCTGCACGTTTGTACAAACGATTACCTTGTGCATCACTATACACAACAATACTATTTTGGTTTTCCCCTTCAATAGTAATCGTATTGCCATCTGCAGTAACCGTAACATTACCTTTACCTTTTAAGTTAATGCGCTTGTTGTCACCTTCCACGGCTTGAGGTGTTACTTTGGTTGACGTGCCATCGGTCCCTTGAACACCTAGGTCCCATAATGCAGTTTTATCAGCTTTACCATCAACAGCATCGCTAACATGCTTCAATTGGTCTTCTGTAGCTGCACGGCCAGATACTGGTGTTGTCGTACCTACAGTCCAATCTTTATTTTGCAAGCCCGTCACATAACCTGTACTACCGTCAATGGTAACAGGTTTTCCCCCATTGCCAACAACAACTTTGCCTTCTTTGCCATTGATCGTTACCGTCTTATCTCCAGCAGTTCCGCTACTGAAAGTACTTGCGCCATTCGCATTAAAGGCTACTTTACCATTACCTGCAGCATTTGTGACGGAAGTAATCTGAGTAAGGTCACCTTTGACATTCACTTTATATGGATTAGCCGTTGTACCTGAGCCTTCAACAGCTGTATTTGTACCATTACCTAACTGCGTTTTATCTACGGATACTTTGTAAACAGTTTTACCAGGAGTCGTAGTTGTATCTGGTGTGACAGTAACATTGTCTGAACCACTTGTTACTCCAATAACATCTTTTGCGATATCCGCTACTTTTTTCTTAGATACACCTACACCATATTTTGTATTAGCTGCATCTTGCGCACCAGTCACTAAGCTTACTTCCGCAATGTTTTCGTCATCAGTAGCTGCTGCTGCTTTCACAACAGATTCCACTTGATCTGTTGCCGCAATAGCATAAGATTTTTGACCGGTTGTGTCATCCGTTGTTGCAGTTACTGTAATATTTTTACCAGCAGTCACTGTCGTACCTAGGCTAGTAATTACTTTCTTACCTGCATCAGTAATATTAGACAAGTCTTCTTTGGCCAATCCTGTGGCACTTACTTTTACAGAGCCATTAACTTCTTTAGTAATCGCAATATTATCGCCATTCACAAGGTTAACTTTTTTATCAGTTGGATTTACCACTGTACCATTGACAGCTAAATTCCATAGATCTGATGTTTTAGCCACACCTTTGATGGTCGCTGTTGTACCTGATACAACACTTCCATTACCGTCAGAATAGCGCAAAGTAACATCGCCATCATTATTAGGAGTATACTCCATTGGCGTAATATGTAGTTCTTTATTTTTTAAATCAGCCACAGTGCTGTTCAAATCTTTTACATTAACAGCCGCATTAGGGTTATTCGTAGCTGCCACACTTAAACGTTCTGTGAAAGTTGGAGCTGTATTACCAGTGACGCCTTGTTTTTCGATAACAGACTTAACATTATTGAATACAGTCGCATCTGTTGTTGCTGTTTTACCCGCTCCAGGGGCTGTGTTTACTAACCGGGCTTGAACATCTGTTACCGGTTTTGTACCAGCCGCTGGATTTTCCGTTGTATAATACTTACCATCTGTATGTTTATACACACGATTACCTGATGCATCTGTGTATACTACTGGCATAGAATCTAAAATTTTGCTACCGCTAATCGTTACTGTGCTACCATTAGCCGTTACAGAAATACCGCCATCTCCTACTAGGTCAATACGTTTATTAGTATCATTACTAGGTACCACACGGTTGATAGTACCGTCAGCACCCTTAGCCCCTAAATTCCATGTGATGGCATCTAATTGCGATTTATTCACAGCATCATTAGGGTTGACCCCTGCTTGAAGATTCGTGATTGGCTTACCATTCATGTTGATATTATTATAGGAAATAGATGGACCTGCTTCTGTAGTTTGATTATTGCCATCATATTTGTAAGCAGTAAAGCTTTTGGATTTTAATTCAGGACGCATTCCAATAGCAACTGTATTTCCTGTAGTGAAAGTACCTACATTACCTGTTTCATAACGCACTCCACTATCTGCCCATATAGAATTAGGCTCAGAACCAGTTGTGAATTTTTTACCCGTTACATTCACGGTATTGCTAGTTGCTGTCGGAGTTACTTTAGACCCTTGATCACCTGTAAAGCTAGTAACAAATATCTCAGCGATTTTATCTTTTACAGACTGCGTCAAATCCATAGTAATTGTATTATTATTCGCAGTTGATGTTAAGTATGTACCATCACCCTTTACAGTTAACGTTTGGTCATATACACGTACATCAGCTTTTGATGCATCCGTTTCGTTGCCAGCAATTTTCAAATTCATTGCTTTCAATTGCGCTACATTCACTGCATCTGTATCCAGAGTACCTGCAGATAAGTTAGTAATTTGACGCAACTTATCAGCCGTACCAACAGACACAGCACCTAAACCAGATTTAGACGCCGTAGCACCGGACACAGCGTCTGCATAAACATTTCTTCGACTAGCCGCTGGGTCCCATCCTTTTGTGCCTGCTGTTGCCCCTGCTACAGATTCAGAACCAAGTGCTACGGAACCTGCTGCAGTTGCAGTTGCTCCAGAGCCTAATGCCAAAGTTTTTGCTCCCGCTGCACTAGCACCTTTACCTAATGCAGAACCTTCAGAGGATGCTACTTTAGCCCCCTGACCAATAGCTGTCGCATAGGTTGCACTTGGGTTAATGGTAGCTCCTTGACCGACAGCTGTACCGTAGGTTGCGCCTGTATTAATAGTAGCGCCTTGACCGATAGCAACACCGTATGTTGCGTTATCTTTAATCGCAGCAGCTTTACCTAATGCAACACCATCAATAGCACCATCTTTAATATTAACGCCCTGACCAATAGCTACACTTTCTTTAGCTGTGACACGAGTATCCGTACCCATGGCAATAACTTCTTTTTTATTTGTATATGAGCCACGACCGATTGCAATACTATTTGCGCGAACTTTTACATCATCAGCTGCTGTACTATTATCATCTACTCTTGCATTAGATCCGATGGCAATAGAGTTTTCACCCAATGTATACGCGCCAGAACCAAGTGCTACTGCATCTCCGCCTTTTGCAGAAGCAGCTCTACCGATAGCAACGTCTTGATCACGTTTTGCTGTTGCTCCAGTACCAATTGCCACAGTATTAGAACCACTCCAAGTACCATTCCAAGTAGTGGCCTTATCATTTGTATCCGCCTTTGCAGTGGCACCATCACCAATAGCAATACCGCTATTAGCAGCGCTAGTCGCAGCTTTACCAAACGCTACACCATTGGTACCAGAGCTAGAAGCACTTTTCCCAATAGCTACGCTATTTTCAGCATCCACCTTAGCACTGGAACCAATCGCAATCGCTTCTTTTTTGGTTACCTCTGCTTGAAGCCCGATAGCAATACTATTGGTGTTTTTTGTATCATTTCCTGTAGGGTTAATTTTTGCTTCAGGACCAATAGCAATTGAATTTTGTCCATAATTTGTCGCATCAGAACCTATTGAAAGTGCTTTTCCACCTTTTGTAACGGAATTGTAACCGATAGCAATATCTTTATCTCGCCTTGCATCGGAACTTTCACCAATGGCAATGCCGCGTGCACCCGTCCAATTTTCATCTGTAACATCATTTCCATCATTATCTACTTCAAGACCAGTTCGCGCAGCTTTACCGATAGCAATACCACTTGCGGCATTAGCATAGGCTGTACGTCCAAACGCAATCGACTCAGTTTTTCTCGCATCAGCGTTAGCACCTAATGCTAACGCTCCTTCTGCTCTTGCATTAGATAGTGGACCTAGTGACATGGAGTCTTTGCCAACAGCCTCTGCACTCAGTCCCAGAGCCATAGAGTTCTGTCCACGAGCTTTTGCAACTGAACCTATTGCAATAGATTGCAGTCCACCAGCATATACCGTCGTACCAAGGCCGATAGAGTATTGACCATATGCGCCAGAACCTGTGCCAATAGCAATTGCTGATTGTGCACTCTTGTCAGCTTTAGCATATCTTCCTAAAGCCATATTATTCGAACCTAAAGCTTGATCATTAAGATAGTTTGAGTTACGAGCTTCTAATGTATTTCCTGACGCATCCCAACCTATCGTTGAAGTTGTTCGTTCATCCGCCTTATCAGCATTATTCACAGACAAGAAATGAGGGTCTGTTTCACGCCATGCACGTAATTGCGCTACTGTTACTGCGTCTGTATCTAAGGCACCTGGTGCTACGTTTGTGATACGACGTAATGCACGAATCTTTTTATCAGCCCCATTATCATCTTGAATTGTAACTTCTCCGCCACCTACAGAAACTACACCTAAGTTTAATTTATCTAGTTTTTGAAGTTGTTTACCCATCTCTGTGCCACGTGGCAAGAATGATGGTACATTAGCACCTTCTTGTTCTTCAGATATAGGTTGTCCATTAGCACCATATTCATAAATTGTTGTAGGATCTGTGTAGTTTGCATATGGATTGGCGCCCTCTTTTAATTTAGGAGCCATACCTCGATAGTAATCTGTAGATCCTGTACCTAATACGATGGAATTCTCTTTATTAGCAGAAGCGCTTTTACCAATGACAATACTTTGATTCCGATTTGCCTGTGACCCATTACCAATAGCAATGGTATCCACAGCTCTAGCCACTGCATCTGTCCCTAATGCTAAGCTATCTTTGCCTATCGAATTAGATCGAGTGCCGATAGAAATAGACCTCATTGCTCCTTGATCAACAATTGCTTTTTCCCCGATTGCTATAGCATTGATATCCATAACCTTACTGGATGCACCAATAGCGACACTATTTTTAGATCCTTGGTTAATAAAAGCCGAATTACCTAACCCAACACTGCTTTCAGACAATACATTCGTAGAGGTACCGATTGCAATAGAGTCCCCCATTCCATCTAACACATTAGAGCTAGACCCTAAAGCAATACTATTTTTTGCCCCAGCACCTACGTTAGCACTATTACCTAAAGAAAGAGCATTATTTGCATCCTTGCCGATTTTGGACAATGTACCAATTGCCGTACCATTTTCAGCAAATACTTTAGCAGCAAAGCCAATACCAATAGAGCTATCACCCAATACTTGTACACGGTTACCGATAGCAACATCACCAGCTCCATAAGAAGCAGAGCGAACCCCCATTGAAACAGAATTATCCTTATACGATTGAGCTCCTACACCAATAGCAATGGATTGATTAGCTCCTTCACTAACCTGTGCTGCTGCACCCAAGGCAATACTTGCATCACCTAATGCAGCGGTTCCAACACCTTGAGCAATACTTGCATTTCCATTTGCAATTGTATTATTACCAATCGCAATCGCATTAGACCCCTTTGGCGTTACCGTTGTACCAACATTGGAAGTGACTTGTTTTCTAAACGTTTCATTATTAAAGTTATCATTTAAAAATTTTGAAATTCCACCAGGTGTTTCTAATGCTGTTTTCAAAGACCCATTATCTGTATTATTAATTATATCTTGATAATCTTGTTGTCCCTCTAAAGCTTCTTTTTTCAATGTATAATCATTATTTGCAATAGTATAGGCTTGCTCTAATTGCTGAATTTTTTGCGTAGAGCTAAGAGGATTACTACGAGCAGCATCCAAAGCTAGTTTCGCACTATCTCGACTAAGCATAGCCGTTTTGTAAGCTTCTAATTTATCGAATGTATCCGCTGACAAACGTGAGCTAGTACCTGCAATAGCATTCACCAGCACACTACTTCCCGGTGTAGTTGCATTGGCAAAGGTATTAAAACCAATTGCAAGAGATGCCTTGCCACCTGCATTAGTATCATAACCTACTGCATTCGATCCCTGTCCAATAGCCGCAGAATTACTTCCCAAAGCTAAAGAATAGTCGGATTTAGACCGTGCATCGTGGCCTACTGCTACAGATTCAGTTGCACTGGATTCAGAGTTAAGACCAAATGCCATCGCATCTTCTCCTGTCGCTCTTGCTCTTTCACCTAATGCCAAAGTCCCTACTCCATCGGCTCTAGCATTACCACCTAATGCAATAGCCCCTGCACCTTGTAAATATACATCTTCACCACCAGCAATATTACTACCTTGATATGTCACATATCCTTGGTTAACCGTTAACCCTGTTGCAGTTTGAGTACTAGCCGTAGCCAATGGTCCATGATATAACAAGGCATACAAATCTCTAAATGTAATATTGGAATCTTTCACTTTAGAGTTAAGAATACTTTCATTTTTTTGCGCGCTTGTAGTACCACTATAACTACCAAGTACCCCCATATTCTGAAATGCCTGCCACAACAAATTAGTAGGTACAATCGCATGCACCGTACTAGGCACACTAATCCCAATGCCACCTGTAATCAAGAAGGCAATAACAGCCCCTTTGGTATATTGACCTTTGTCTTTTAATGCTCGTTTTAGAAAGCGTTCACATTCTAAAAATATTTGGCTCGATTTCATACAACCTCCATGCACATAACTATTCTTCAACTCCGCCGCTTCTGTTCACAGTTTTGTAAACTCACTCGATCAGAGAATCCTATCAACACTTCACTATGTATAAGCAAATGCATCATTCTGCATTCACATAGCGTTGCATAGTCTATTAAAAATATTTTAATCATTAGTTTTTATTATACACTAAAACACTAGAGTTATGTAAGCTTTTTCACATAAAAAATAGCATAAAACTTCAGATTGTTGAATTACAATTCCTTTATTTATGTCTTTTATGAAGAGAAGATGAAGAAAATTATTCTTCTTCATCTTCTCTTCATCTTTTTTACCTATTTACCCCTATTGATTAGTATTTCTTATATAACTCATAAACAGAACTATTAAAAAGTTAACAATTAGAATATCTTTGCAATCAAAAATTCACCCAACCAGTTCTTACATCTGTATTGGGTGAACATCTTTCACTGTATTATCTTGTCTTAGCTAAACCAAGGTGAAATATCAAATTCTTCATGAATAGTCGCTTTCACCATGTTGCGTCCTAGGTACAGCCCCAATAGTGTCAAATTGAGTCGACACAACGGGATGCGATTATAAGTTTGGCACAAATCTAGCAAAACTGGAGAAATGTGTTCTAGCACGTCCTCGAAGGATGTGTTGTCCCAGTCAAAAGCTCTGCTAAAGGCTAAGCCAGTTAATGCCTGTTGTGTTTCTTGATCAGTAATTCCTGCACGTTGGAATAAGTTTGGCAACATGTATTCGTCTACCGCCGACAATTTAAGTAATGACGAGTTGAGACTCGGTACGGTAATCGATGTGCGTACCGGAGCATGTTGCATCACGTATTCTAATTCTTCCATGGTAAAACCACGATAGTCAAAGACCAATGGATAGGAGTTGCGCAAAATTTGCTCAAATCGGACTTCGGTTCCAGACGACGTGCAACGCAAGTACTCTAATTGTTGGTACATATCTTCACGAGTTGGCAATTCACTAAGCAATGGCTCCAAATATTTCTCCACATAGTGTTGGAAATTTTCCAAAGAATAGTTATTAGAATTTTTAGAATATTGCACGATTAAGGCTAATGCCAAGGCTTGTAAATGGCCTTTTTGCATATTCACTAAGCATTTCAGGGCGTCTACCGCCACCAAATACCAAGTGCTAGATTGTGGTCGTTTTACCACATCGCTGAAAGCATCTACGAGTACATCTCGTAACCACTCTGTTGGATTTGCAGCATACGCTTTTTGGACTTGCAACAACGCCTCTTGGACAGCAATATTTTCTAATAAAGTAGCAATTTCTTCTTCCGATTCAGCGCCCAATTGAGAGAATACGTATTCCGTAATGTACTTTGCCTCCGTCTCTGATGCTGGATTTAAAATACCAAATGCAGCTACATATTGAGCCACCGCTCTATCTACAATAGTGGATGTTTCTGATACAGTAGATTCGTCTAAGGA
This sequence comes from uncultured Veillonella sp., assembly GCA_963522415.1. GTDB lineage: Bacteria > Bacillota > Negativicutes > Veillonellales > Veillonellaceae > F0422. The sequence goes on from CAUQZV010000047.1 coordinate 10,900, forward strand.
ACCCCCTTCTGTAACTAGTTCTTCCTTGACTAACTCTTCAGTTATCTTCGGCATAATCCGCGTTGCATCGTCCGCTTCTTCCAACGGTTGTTCGCTAACGGCACGCACTAATTCTTTGGATACAATGCCTTGGAATTCATTCCAATCCGTTGCATCTACTGTTGGCAATGGCATGGTGTAATCACTAGGATTCATTTCTGCCCAAATAGCATCATCCGTCTCTGGTTCTTCTTTCACAGCGTACGGATTCTGAAAGTTCCGTCTCCGCTCTTCATAATACTCTTCATAATTCGGCATCTGTTGCTCTGTATGTTTCTGGTTACTTTTACCATCTCGGAATAAAAAATAGCAACACAGCAAAAATAATAGCACGACGCCTACGATAACCACATAAGGTCCATATTGTAATGAAAGTTGTATCAATCCATCCATGGTGATTCCTCCAATTCATAAATGTATATATTCTTTTCTTATTATACCTATTTATGTTGAGATTTGAAAGTGGTCTAAGGCATTCTTCAAAATCTTCTACGCCTATTGATGAGAAGTCAATTAGAGTCCCATACCAAAGCTACATCAAATAAAAAAGGAACTATCCGAAGATAGTTCCTAGTGTGGTGGACGATGACAGGATCGAACTGCCG
>CAUQZV010000048.1:0-11172 GCA_963522415.1 uncultured Veillonella sp.
CAGATATTGCAGAAGAAGTAGCACGCATTCACAACTATGATAATATTGCACCTACGACGCCATTGGCACGAATCCAAACGGGAACAGTATCTCCTATGCATGCGTTAGTACATGATGTAAAACATGCTTTGGCTGAAGCTGGTTTAGATGAAATTATTACTTTTAGTTTCATGCATAAAGATAGTTTGCAAGATTTATTAATTCCTGAAACAGATAGTAGACATCAAGCGATTCCTATTCTAAACCCAATTTCCGAAGAGTTCCCGGTGATGCGTACTACTTTAGTACCTAGCGTCTTAGAAACAGCAAAACGCAATGTGGCTCAAAAGAATTTAGATTTAGCCGTTTTTGAAGTGGCTGCTGTGTACGAACCTAAGGCATTGCCGCTTACAGAATTACCAAATGAACACATGATGGCAGCAGGGGTTATCCTAGGCAAATGGGATCGCCAAGAATGGAATGTACCGGCTAGAAATGTAGATTTCTATGATCTAAAAGGTATCATTGAATCTGTACTTGCTAATTTTGGCGTTGAAAATTATGCAATTAGCCGTAGTAAAGAATATTACTTACATCCAGGTGTGAGTGCTAGTATCTCCGTAGAGGGTGTTGAAATTGTACGCTTTGGTGAACTACATCCACAAGTAGCAAGTCATTATGACATTAGTGGTAAAGCATATTTATTTGAAATGGATTTAGAAGCATTGTTACAAGTGAACCGCAAAGGAATTTCTTTTACAGCAATTTCTAAATTCCCTGGTACTAGTCGTGACTTAGCGATTGTAGCACCAAAAGAAGTGCAAGCTATTGATGTGTTAGAAGTGATGAAACAAGAAGGCGGCGAATATCTTGAGAGTGTTCGTATTTTCGACGTATACGAAGGGGAACATATCCAAGAAGGATATCGTAGCTTGGCGTATACCTTGTCTTTCCGTTCTCACGAAGGTACATTAGTAGATGCTGATATTGAAGATAGAATCCAAGCGATGTTAGCAAAATTAGCAGACAAAGGTTGCACTTTACGATAATACGTAAATCCTACGGGATGTAACAATCGGTCATCTCTCTTATGGGATGACCGATTTATTATAAGGAGTTATGATGGAATTATTAGCCCCAGCAGGGACAATGGAAAACTTTATGGCCGCCCTTGAAGCAGGGGCTGATGCCATTTATTTAGGCGGTAAGGTCTTTAATGCGCGATCTCATGCGGGAAATTTTGACTATGATGAATTGCGTGAGGCTTTGCGATTAGCCCATATATTACAGGTGGGTATCTATGTAACGGTGAATATCTTGGTAGGTGACCGTGAAAGTAAAGCCTTAGCAGAGCATCTACGGGAACTAGAACGCATTGGTGTAGACGGCATCATTGTGCAAGATCTTGGTGTTGCAAGAATAGCGCGTCAAGTAGCGCCTACCTTAGAGCTACATGGTAGTACACAAATGACAGCGACTAATTTGGAGACTGTACAATTTTTAGAACGATTGGGGTTTACTCGAGTTGTCTTATCTAGAGAATTGAGTTTAGATGAAATTCGTCATATTTGTAAACATGCGAAGGCTGAAATAGAGGTCTTTATTCATGGGGCCCTTTGTATTTCCTACTCTGGACAATGTTTGATGAGTAGTTTCATTGGTGGACGTAGTGGCAACCGTGGGTCTTGTGCCCAACCATGTCGCTTGCCATACCAATTGGTTACTTTAGATGGTGAACAAATTACTCATGATAAAGAGACCTATATCATGAGTCCTAAGGACTTAAATTATAGTGCATATATGAAAGAGCTCATTGAAGCAGGTGTAGCTTCATTTAAAGTAGAAGGACGCATGAAAAAGGCATCCTATGTGCATGAGGTTATCGGTACATATCGGACTATTATCGATAGATCTGGACAAGCCATAGAGGCAGATTTTACTCGCTTAGAAGAAGGATTTAATCGTGGGTTCTCTACGGCTTATTTAGAAAATAATGGTTCCAAGTCTATGATGACTATCAGTGCGCCTAACCATTTAGGGAAATACTTGGGAGAAGGACAGGTTAAAGGACGTATGCTAGTCTTGCGTACTAAGGAGGCTGTAGCGGAAGGCGACTTGCTGAAAGTTATCGCTCATACGGGAGATGTGCACTATATTACGGTGACGGTGGATATGACTTTTGAACATGATATGTATCGCATTCCACTTACGGAAACCATTAGTGCAGGCAAGGTCTATCGTGCCAGCCAAGGGGGATATACCAAACAACGGGGCTTAAAAGATTTTACTCGTAAATATAAGTCCTATATGTTCTTACATGGTGAAGAAGGTACTACTGTGTCATTGACGATGATGTTAGCTTCTGGTCAAACGGTAACAGTCACTGATGAATATGTATTACAAATGGCTACTAACAAACCTACATCTGTGGAGAAAATTACGGAACAATTAGGCCGTTTAGGAAATACTTTATTTGAGTTAGATCATGTGACGGTTCCCGAAGGTTCTTTCATGTGGCCTAGCAGTGTCTTAAATAGTCTTCGTAGACATGCTGTGGAGGCTATGGAAGAATTGCTAATAGAACAATACTTGGCATCATGGGAAGCACGTAAAGCGAACTTGCCGACAGGGATGGAATTATTAGGAGACATGACAAAAACTGTGGGACAGGTCTTAGGATTTACACAGGCGCATGCCCTAGAATCTAATACAAAACAATTAGAAATCTTAGTGGATTCCTTAGAAGGCCTACAGCAGGCAATCATGACGCCAGTAGATCGTATTGTATTTGGTGACCCATTACACAGAATCCCAGTGGCATATCCTGTATATCAAGAAGCTGTACAAATGTGCCGTGAGGCTAACAAAGAAATTATATTTAGTAGCCCAAGAGTGATTAAGGATAATGAAAGTACAACCTTTAGGGATATGCTAACCCATATGGTTCAAGCAGAACCTGATGGGATTCGAGTACATTTCTTGGGGGCTTTGGAAGTATTACATCAACTGGGATATACAGGTGTGGTGGAAGGTGATACAGGATTGCAAATCTTTAACTCTCACACCTTAGGCATACTGAATGACTTAGGATTTAGTACTGTCAATGTGTCCTTAGAGGCTACCTTGCATCAAATGAATACGATGGCAAGTAAAAATAATATGCCTATTGGAGCTATTGTGCAGGGCCGTGTAGAATTGATGATTTCTGAGTATTGTCCTATCAGCAGTTTTGCCGGTACAGGTTATAAACGAGGTTGTCCTTTGGTGTGTACGAAACAAGACTATGCTTTACAAGATAGAAAAGGCGAGTTATTCCCGATTTATACAGATCCATTCTGTCGCACCCATATTATGAATAGCCGTGAGTTAGATATGAAAAGCTATATCGATGACTTACGACGTTCTGGGTTACAACGTCTAGTCATTGATGGAAGGCAACGAAGTCCTAAATGGATTGCTAACGAGGTGAGTATGTATCATCAATTATTAGAGGGGACTGTAAAAGCACCGAGTAAAGAAGGAGCTACTCATATCACACGAGGACACTTTTTTAAAGGAATTTTAGGGGAATCATAATGAATAGTGAACAAGTCTTAGACTTTCAACATATACGGCAAAAGCTGGCAGATGTGTGTTCCTCTGCCATAGCTAAAGAATATGCACTGAATTTGCAACCTATGCACAACCGTCAAAAAATTGAAGATGCACTAGATGAAACTGTGGAAGCTATGCGATCCTTAGAGCAAGAAGTGGAGCAACCTATCAGTGGCACGAAAGATATTCGTACAACTTGTACGAAAAGTCGTAAAGAAATTATTTTGACTCGTGAAGAGCTTTGGGACTTGCATACCAATATCTTGGCATATAATCGGATGCATCGTTTTTTTAAAGAAAAATATTTGCTCTATCCATTACTATCTTTATGGGTACAGGATTTGCCTAGTCACGATAAGCTGACTAAACGCTTTGAACGAACTTTTGATGCCTACGGTGTATTATTAGATAGTGCTACACCGAAACTACAACAGTTGCGTATGACCATGAGCCGCACCAAAAATGCTATCAAAAATGACCTACAAAGAATATTACAGGATAAGGATAATCAAAAATACTTTCAAGAAGCTATCGTGACTATGCGTAATAATCGTTACGTGATCCCTGTAAAACAAGAATATCGAGGAGCATTTCCTGGTCTTATTCATGATAGATCTGCTACAGGTGCCACTTTATATATTGAACCTATGCGATTGGTAGACTTAAATAATGAATTACAAGAAGCTACCTTGGCAGAAGAACAAGAAGTACTTCGTATTTACAAAGAATTAACAGAGTTGGTACGAGCTCATGCAGACACATTATTAGATGCATGTAACCGTGTATCCCATGTAGAATTTGTCTATGGAAAAGCAGAATTAGCCATACGTATGAAAGCTGTTCGCGCCATCATCAGTCAAGGTCGAGAAGTGAACTTGCTACAAGCTCGCCACCCTATGCTAGCCTCTAATGTAGTCGTGCCTACTACCATCACTTTAGGGACGAAGTATCGTATTTTGTTGATTACAGGTTCCAATACAGGTGGTAAAACAGTGTCTTTAAAAACATTGGGATTGTTGGCGTTAATGAACCAAAGTGGATTATGTATTCCAGCTGACAGCGGATCTACTTTACCAATCTTTCACCATATCTATGCAGATATTGGAGATGAACAAAGCATTGAAGCCAGCTTGAGTACATTCTCTGCCCATATGTCGCAGGTCATTAGGATACTGAAAAAGGTAGGACCAAATGATCTAGTATTACTAGATGAATTAGGTTCTGGTACGGATCCAGAAGAAGGAAGTGCCTTAGGGATTGCAATCATTGAATACTTCCGTAAAAAAGGAGCGCTCATGATGGTGAGTACGCATTATAATGAGCTGAAAACCTATGCGTATCAAACGGAAGGTGTCGAAAACGGTCATGTGGAGTTTGATGAAAGAACCTTACGCCCAACGTATCGTTTACATATTGGCGTAGCAGGTAGTTCACATGCACTTAGCATTGCAGCACGCTTAGGATTACCGCAAGACGTGGTGGACTTAGCTCGCAAACAATGGGAGCTGAATGGACGTAGTGCTATGGAAGATATGCTTCGTGACTTAAATCAAGAGCTTAGAAAAACGCAAGAGCGAGAACGAGCTTTGAAAAAAGAACAAGAAGAAGTGCGCCGTATGCGTACCCAAGTGATGCGTGATAAAAAAGCATTACAAGATAAGAAAAAGGTCATCTTAGAAAAAGCTCGAGAAGAAGCGCAAAATATGAAACGATCTGTTCGTATTGAAAGTGAACAAATCATTAAAGAGTTAAAAGGTTCTTTTAATGAAACGGACAAGCAAAAACGTCAGGATGCTATATCTAAAGCTAGAAAAGGCGTATCCAATGTAGCTGTTCCAACAGGGACTATTGAAAAACGAGATCCTTTAGATGTGACTAAGGTAAAAGTGGGCGATGTTGTGTTCCTAGATAACTTACAATCTTTAGGCACTATATTGGCTATTCAAGGAAAACGGATTCAAGTTGACATGAATGGACTGACAGTGACTGTGAAAGAAAAGGATTTATTAGCAGCCACTCGTGAGGAAGCCAGTGCCTTATTGCGTAAAGAAAATCCTGTACCTATGTCCAATCGTCAGCGGAAACGATCTGGTATGGCGGTCATTCGTCAACAACAAGCTTCTACTGAGTTAAATATTATTGGTAGAACTGTGGATGAAGCTATTGTAGAAGTAGGAAGATTCATTGACCAAGCAATACTAGCAGGATTAAACTCAGTACGCATTGTACATGGTAAAGGAACCGGTGTGCTCCGAGCGGGTGTTCATGACTATTTACGAACTTTGCCTGGCATTAAGAGTTATGACCTTGCTAGCCTAGATGAGGGTGGTGCTGGTGCTACCACAGTCATCCTATAGGAGCTCTGACAGCAATTCGGTTTGTACAAATATCAGCAAATAGAGTATAATTAAGGGTGTTCTATAGAAAATAATGAGCTTTAGAGAGGTGACATATGAGTCCTAGTTCATCAAGACCAATTCCTCCGCGGAGGGTTGTGAAAAAGAGACCGGTGAAGAAAAAATCATCATGGAAACGTTCCTTTTGGTTATTCTTTATCTTATTTATATTGATTGTAGCAGGAGCAGGCTGTGGCTTCTTAGGTGCTACCATGTCTTCTTTGCCAGATGTAGCCAACGTAAAACCTGCGGCTTCATCTCAGATTTATGATGCTAATGGAGATTTGATTACTACAGTTCATTCAGAGGAGAATCGTGTGCCAGTAAAATTGGCTACGATTCCAAAGAATCTACAAAATGCTTTTATTGCTACGGAAGATAATCGGTTCTACAGTCATCACGGGATTGATCCTATTGGTATTTTACGTGCAGTATGGGTAAATATTGCTCATGATGGAGTAGCAGAAGGTGGATCTACCATCACACAACAATTGGCTAGAAATGCATTCTTAACACAGGATCGTACGTTTAAACGTAAAATCATGGAAGCCTTGTTAGCGTTACGTATTGAACAACACTATACAAAAGATGAAATTCTAGAAATGTATATGAACCAAATATATTTTGGTCAAGGTGCCTATGGTGTGCAAACTGCATCTCATGTCTATTTTGGTAAGGATGTACAAGATCTATCCTTAGCGCAAATGGCGATTTTAGCAGGCTTACCACAAAGTCCTAACTATTATTCTCCATTCAATAATTTGAAAGCTGCAAAAGCTCGTCAAGCTGTTGTATTGGGACAGATGGTAAAATATAATTACTTGTCCCAAGCTGATGCAGAGGAAGCGAAAGAAGCAGATATCCACTTGTTGGATAAACCGCAATCCACGAATAGTTATGGTAGCATGGCATACTTCATTAATTATGTCATCAATGAAGTATCGGAGCGCTATGGTGATAATGCGATTTATAAAGAAGGTATGAAAATCTATACTACCATCGATATGAAAGCACAGCGTGCTGCAGAAAAAGCAATGGAAAACTTACCAGATTATTACACCGATGAAAATGGATTACGTCAGCCACAAGGAGCATTAATTTCGCTTAACCCTCATAATGGACATATTGTAGCTATGGTGGGTGGTAGAGGAACGGATTCCTTTAACCGAGCTACGATGGCTGTACGTCAACCGGGTTCATCATTTAAACCGTTTGTGTATTTGGCAGCCTTAAAACATGGTGATAATCCAGGTACTGTGTATGTGGATAAACCGTCGGAGTTCCATGGTTGGAAACCGCAAAACTATTCCCGTAAACACTCTGGAGCTATGACAATGCGTAATGCTGTCGCTCATTCCAATAACGTAGTAGCTGTATTGGCAGCTGATAAAGTGGGTATGTCCAACGTGCTAGATTTAGCAGAAAAAATGGGTATTACCACACTGGATAAACATGGTGATGATAACTTGGCTGTAGCCTTAGGTGGTTTGACCAAGGGGGTTACGCCAATGGACATGGCTGTAGCTTATGGGGTACTTGCCAACAATGGTGTAAAAGTTAAACCAGTGTCTATTACGAAAATTGTAGATCGAAATGGAAATATTGTAGAAGAAGAATCTTTGGAAGAAACTCGTGTTGTAGAACCTAAATATGCCTATATGATGACGAATATGTTAGAATCTGTTATTAAGTTTGGTACAGGTGGTAATGCCTACTTTGGTCGTCCAGCAGCAGGTAAAACAGGTACTACAGATGAAGAGAAGGATGCTTGGTTCGCAGGATACACACCTGATTTAGTGACTGTAGTTTGGATGGGTGATGATAGTGGTTCTGAAACATTACACGGGACTACAGGTGGTCAAACACCAGCTGTAATTTGGCGACAATATATGCAAGCAGCTTTAGCAGATACACCGGCATCTAACTTTACAGTACCAGACGGAGTAGGACCAGAGGCCTATGCAGGGAATACAAATCCAGCTACGGATAAGAAAAAAGATGATAAAGACAAAAAAGATAAAGATAAGAAAGACGGGGATTTAGATAGTGATGATGGAACAACATCAAATGATGAAAGTCCTAGTAAATCAAAGAGTGATAAAGGGAAAGACCCTGTTATTGCTCCTAAATCATCTAAAAGTTCACAGTAATATAGGAGATAAACATGATTAGTGCAGCAGAACAGTTTCGCCTCATTTCCCATGGGGTAGCTGATCTTTTACCAGAAGATGAATTTAAAAAGAAATTAGAAAAATCTGTGGCTACTAATACGCCATTGATCGTGAAATTAGGATTGGATCCAACAGCGCCAGATATCCATTTAGGCCATACAGTTGTTTTGCGTAAGCTTAAATTATTCCAAGATTTTGGACATAAAGTTATCATTTTAATTGGTGACTTTACAGCTCGTATCGGTGACCCTACTGGTAAAAGTGTGACTCGTCCACCATTGACAGAAGAACAGGTTATCACCAATGCAAAAACATACCAAGAGCAAATCTTTAAAGTCTTAGATCCTGAAAAAACAGAAGTGCGCTTTAATAGTGAATGGTTGAGCAAATTAGATTTTGCTGATGTGTTGAAATTAGCATCTAAGTACACCGTAGCTCGTATGTTAGAACGTGATGACTTTCATAAACGATATACCGAAGGTCGGCCAATTAGCATTCATGAGTTCATGTATCCATTGATGCAAGGTTATGATTCTATTGCTTTGAAAGCAGATGTGGAATTTGGTGGTACTGACCAAACATTTAACCTGTTAATGGGTCGTCATCTACAAGGCGAAGAAGGAATGCCAGAACAAACAATCATCACGATGCCGATTTTGGAAGGTCTTGATGGGGTTCAAAAAATGAGTAAATCCCTTGGCAATTACATCGGTATTAGTGAAGCTCCATCTGAAATGTATGGTAAAGCGATGTCGATTCCAGATGAGTTAATGATGCGTTACTTTATGCTGGTAACAGATATGAGTATTGAAGAACAAGAACAACTTAGCACGGATTTAGAGTCTGGTGCAGCACATCCAAGAGATGTAAAAATGAAGTTGGCTCATACTATCGTTCGTTTATACCATGGTGAAGTAGCAGCCAACTTTGGTCAAGATGAGTTCGTTCGTGTATTCCAAAAACATGCGATGCCAACAGATATTCCTGAATATAAAGTGGCTATTACAGAAGAACCAGTATTTGTACCGCAGTTACTATCTGATGCAGGTTTAACAGCAAGTAATGGGGAAGCAAGACGATCCATTAAAGCGGGTGCTTTTAAAATTGATGGTGAAAAGTGCAACGAAGAGCATATTGTGCTGAAAGATGGTATGGTGTTGCAAGTTGGGAAACGGAAGTTCATCAAAATCGTCTCTTGTTAGTCTATGTAGCCTGTGGCGGTTCTTTCTGATTTCGTAAAAGGGAAGAGCACCACATATTCCTTCTCAAACTGATACAGTGGTTAGGTTTGTTCAGGAACATGTGGTGCTCTTCTTGTTTTGTGTGAGTTAGACAGTAAGTGACCGCTACAAGGCTACTACGTCTAACTGCGTTCCTCTAGGATTGTTAGAGCACCACATATTCCTTCTCAAACTGATACAGTGGTTAGGTTTGTTCAGGAACATGTAGTACTCTTCTTGCGTTTGTATAATGTAGTCAGTAAGGGACCGCCACAAGGCCACTACGTCTAACTGCGTTCCTCTGGGGGATGGTAGAGGTGGTTGTATTTGTTCAGGAACATGTGGTGCTCTTCTTGTATTTGTGTGAGTTAGATAGTAAGGGATCGCCACAAGGCTACCACGTCTAACGGCGTTCCTCTGCTTGGGTTAGGCTGATTTAAACGGTTGGACATAGCTATAAGATTAATACAAGAACATGACAAATAGTTGCAAAAGTATTAAAAAGATGGAATAATAGACTCAAATAGATTGACTAGTAGTTTAATGGCTTCAGAACGCGGGCCTTTACAAGAAAAACTGAACTAGAGGGGGTTCCTTAGGCCGCTAATAGAAATATTGGTGATGGCTTGAAAAATAGTCCTCAAAGTTAAGACCTAGGGCGCTGTATAGCAGGTAAAACGTCCGAAGCGTGTGGTTCGACTCCCACCTAGTCAATCTATTGGTAGCACCCGTATAGGGTGCTTTTTTATTAGTGCTACATCTTTATATCGTCATTTCTGTATACTTTTATGATGGCATTTATAATACTTAGAGATATTTTAAAAAGATTAGGCCTAGTATAGCAACATATATTCTTCTATATTTCAAAAATGGCATTAGTCTGCTAACTCAATTAGGCATATATATAGAATAATGCTTGACTATTTATTATATGTGTTGTACTATATACTTAAATTATGAGTACTATTTCTAATGGAGGATGAATCATGAGTCGTGATACTGCATATGTTCTTTGGTTTGATGAATTACATCGTGAGGATGTGGATATTGTTGGTGGTAAGTCTTCTTCTTTAGGAGAAATGACTTCTTCTACGAATGTTCCTGTTCCTTATGGCTATGCTACAACAGCCCATGGCTATCGTTATTTCATGGAAGAAACTGGTTTGGTGGAACGTATTAAAGCTAAATTGGAAGAATTACATGATGTAGAGAACTCTGCGTTGTTACGTAAGGTCACTGCAGAAGTGCGTCAAATGATTATGGATGAAGAAATGCCGGCTCCATTAGCTGAGGCTATTCGTGAAGGCTATGAAGAGTTAGCACGTAAAGTAGGGGAAGAAAATCCATTTGTGGCGGTTCGTTCTAGTGCCACTGCAGAGGACTTGCCAGATGCTAGTTTTGCAGGTCAACAAGATACGTACTTAAATGTTCGTGGCGCAGATATGATCATTGCTAAAGTAAAAGAATGCTATGCATCTACTTTCACAGACCGTGCTACGTACTATCGTGTAAAACAAGGTTTCGACCATATGACAGTAGCCTTGTCTGCTGCTATCCAAATGATGGTATACTCCAAAGCGGCAGGGGTTATGTTCTCTGTGAATATTATGAATGGCGATGATAAATCGATCATCATCGAAGGTTCTTGGGGCCTTGGTGAATATGTCGTACAAGGTACAGTAACACCAGACAATTTCATTGTAGATAAAGCTACCTTGCAAATTACAGATCGAATGATTAATGATAAAAATCTTGCGTTAGTACGTAAACCAGAAGGGGATTGTGTTGAAATTCAAATTCCTGAAGACCAAG
>CAUQZV010000049.1:0-11035 GCA_963522415.1 uncultured Veillonella sp.
AGTAATCTATGTTAGAGAAAAGAGTCTACACAAAAAGGATTGCCACATTAGCATATGCTAGTGACAATCCTTTCAGGTAGAAATATTTCACATTCTTTGCTATCAAGATCCGTACCCCAATGAAACATTTCCATCGCTTCTGTAACTTTTATTTGTTCAAGGAACTGTTTATTTTTCATATTCCTTATATTACAGCTCGATAGTTTGACCTGGAGCTACCACAAGTCCAGCTTGTTTATGTTTTGCTTCTAACAACGCCACAAAAGTTGCTGGTTCTTTATCGATGACAGGCCATGTTTTGTAATGAATTGGAATGGTTGTATTGGCTTGAATCCAAGATGCTGCGGTAACTGCATCTTCCACCCCCATGGTGTAGTTATCACCAATTGGTAGCAACGCATAGTCTATGTCACCATGACGACTGATTAACTTCATATCGCTGAACAATGCGGTATCCCCAGCAAAGTACACACGTTTACCAAAGAACTCAATAATCACACCTGCCGCATGACCACCTGGCACACCAGACCCATGAAAAGCCGGTGTTAAACGGATGGACCCAAATGGGAAATTAAACTTTCCACCTAAATGCATCGCATGGCTACGAGCACCTGCTTCAGCGGCTTTTCGAGCTACCTCTGCAGTAGAGATTACAAGGGCATCATTCTTCTTGGCAATCATATCGGTATCACCATAATGATCATCATGACCATGGGATACAAAAATATATTGGCACTCTATATCCTCTGCCTTTGCCACATCCCAAGTATTACCTGTAAAGAATGGATCACACACCAACGTGACATCACCATTGCTCAAAGCAAACGTAGCATGACCATAATACGTTAACGTTACATTGCTCATAAGAGTACCTCCCTTGTATATACTTATATATTATGTTTATTAAGTAAATTATATCATTCAAGGAAAGTTGGTCGCAAGATAAAGAGAATGTATTTTAGACTCACATATTCTAAAATAAGCCCAAAATAAAGGGGCTGTAACAAAATAGCCCACAAACAAAATAGAGGAAAGTTGATCAAAAACTATCAACTTTCCTCTATTTTTTATATTTTTAATAGGCAAAAGGGTCCCGAAGGACCCTTTTCATTGGTATAATGTAATTATGAACAAACCTAATACCAATGCATATAATTATACCAAATTGGCGAGACCTCGCCAACTAGTTTTACCATTGGATTATGGCATTTTGATCAAAGAAACAGCGCCAGTGCGGTTACTCGATGCTGTATTAGAGGAGTTGGATTATACAGAGTTACAGCATTTGTATTCTTCCAAAGGTAGAAAATCTAAGATTCCACCGCATATTCTGTTTAAAATTTTTATCTATGCTATGTCCGAGGGCGTGTATTCTACACGTACTATCCAAAAACAATGTAAAGAAAATATCAATTACATGTGGTTGCTACAAGGCTATCCTTCACCTAGCCATATGACATTTCAACGATTTTTTGCTCGTTGTTCCTTAGAGGTGATTACAAATTTATTTACACAAATAATGGAAGCCATTGCAAGAAGAGATCCGCTTACTTTCAACGAAGTATTTATTGATGGCACAAAAATAGAGGCTAATGCTAATAAATACACATTTGTATGGAAGAAAGCGATTCAAAAAAGATTGGCTACTTTGCCCTCTAAACTTATCGCTCTGAAGCAAGATGTAATGACTGAGTTAGGGATTGATGTATCGCCGATGAATGATGAATTACTGTGCTATATATTAGAGAAAGAAATTGAACTACAACAAATTAATTTTGTATTTGGTAAGGGCAAGCATAAGACTGCATTACAACGATTATATGAAAGAGCAGAAGCTTTAGTAGATAAACGCAAAGAATATGAAGCGCATTTAGCCATTATGGGCGAGCGAAATAGTTATTCCAAAACAGATCCTGATGCCACCTTCATGCGTATGAAAGAAGATCATATGCAAAATGGTCAATTAAAACCAGGCTACAACGTTCAAATAGCTGTTCACTCCGAATATATTATGGGTGTAGGTATATTTCCTAATCCTAACGATACCAATACATTAATCCCATTTTTGCATCATTTAGAGAGCTTGTATACTTCCAAGTTTAGATATATAGTAGCGGATGCAGGATATGACAGCTACGAAAATCTATTATGGTTAGAAGAAAAAGGATACCTATCTTGTATTAAACCTAAGGACTACGAACGCTCTAAACAACGCAAGTGGAAAACAGATATTAGTAAAGCTCGTAATATGGAATACCCATCCAATGAAGATGCTTTTATTTGTGCTAAAGGTCGAAAGTTGCACTATGTTCACCGTCGTAAGAGTAAAAGTAAAACTGGATTTACTTGGGAAAGTAAGGTATATGTATGTGAATCTTGTAATCGCTGTGGATACAAATCTGAATGCCAACGATATGCAAAGAAAAGCACCAAGAATCCTACTAAGCAAATTTGTATTACTCCAGGGTATGACTCGGTATTGCAACATAACCAGGAAAGAATCTTACGTACAGAAGGGATTCGATTGCGCACCAATCGCTCTATACAAGTGGAAGGCGCCTTCGGAGTATTAAAACAAGACTTTCAGTTTAGGCGATTACTACACCGTGGTAATGATTCTGTACGAAAGATGTTATACCTATTAGCAATGGGATTTAATATCTCGAAATTGCACCATAGAATCCAAGATAACAGGATACATACCTCATTATTCTGCCAAAAAGAAATTGCATAAGCCTAGAAAAACAATCTATTTACATAGGCTTATTTAAGTGCGTCTAAAAACGGAAAAACTACCAAGATATCTTTGGATAGCACTATCTCAAGAACCTTGGTAGTTTCTGTATGTAAAAAGGGCTGAAACGAAAATGTAAAAAAGTACATTTTGTTACAGCCCCCCTTCAACAATATATTTCTTATTAAGTTACAATTAATAGTCAAACCACATTAATATTACACTTATAATCATAATTAACATAATTTTTAACCCAGCTTTATCCTGCAAAGCAATAGGCAGCCTATGTCCAAAAAAAGTTTTCGCAAATGCGTACGCTCCGCCAATTAAAAACAAAGTTCCAGCTATATCCTTCATTAATATTTCTCCAAATTACAATTTGTTTAATAACTCTACTTTTTTCATTTCAAACTCATCTTCACTAATTAAACCTAATTCTTTTAATTCCCCTAACTTTTTTATACTTTCAATAATATCAACTGATTGATTCCCAGTATGAGATGCTTGCCTTTGATCAGTTACTACAACTGTATTATTTTTCTTTTCTGCATTTCTTTTCATTATAATTGTTAGAACCGATGCACATTCTTCTAAGGCTTTATAAATATCTTTATATTCATAAGATGACCTAGACTGTGGCGGTACACCTGAATGTTCTCCAATAAAATTGATATACCTTTGAGAGGCATCTATGCTGTTTAATACAATTTTAATTTGTAGCATTTCACATTTTCTATTATCAGTTCTAGATGGTAGCATTGCACCAATAATCCCACCTGCTTCACCAAAAAGCAATCCACCTACTGCAGCTCCAACTAAACTACTACCTAAGCCAGTTTGATTGCCATTATCTATAATTGCAAAATCTACTATATTATCAAAAGGCACAACATAATCTGTAATTGTATCGCTAAAAAAACCAGTATCTAATAAAGGTATATTGATAAGTTGTCTCTTTTCATCCACTTCAATATATACATTATTCGTTCTTCCTGGTGCTACACGGTGTACTCTATGTGTCACTGTAAAACTTTCAGGCGAAACCCAGTTTTTCTTTTTATATAAAGCTAAGAGCTCATCGTACTCTAAATCCTCAATTTCCATATTAATAAGATTTCTACTCTTAAAGCATATAGGACAAAGATATTTTTCCGATTTCTTCATCATACCTTTTTGTAACTTCCCATTAAAGTCAGCTACAATTGACTTATTGCATGAAATGCATCTATAAGTTTTCATACTAACTTCCTATTTATTTAACTATGGATTTAAAGTTATATATTGATTTTTAGTACGGCTTAAAGCACTTCCTCCGATAACAAAGTTCAACGCTTTACTATTAGCTACATCTTGCGGCACATCAAAATAAAGTTTTTTCGTATGTTCAACACCTGGATTGACTAAATCTAAATAATCTTGGTTCGCATGTTCAATTCTATATGAATACGCATAAGAATTTTTTCCTGCCACCATTCCAATTTCATTCCCCTCTATTTTGGCTGGATTATTACTAATATTTTTATATTTTAAAGTAACAACCACATATACACCTTGTGGTTTTTGATGTTCAACGCCATACTCATCTATCCATCGTGGCAAAATTTCTCGATTTAACACTACAAACTCAAACTCTTTAGTTTTAACTACTTCACCTATTTTATGTGTATTCTCAGATTTTGTTTCCGTTTCAGCTTTTTTAGTTTCTTTTTCACTCTCTTTTTTTGTTTCTACTTTTGTAGTTGTTGCACTTTCCTTTGGTTTTGTAGCAGGAGTGCCGCCGGAAAGCCATATACCAACGCACATAATCACTAGTGAAGTTCCTAAAATTTTTAATCTAGGTTTAGTAGTAAAAAATGGTGCCACCATTTTAGGTTTGAATAACCCCACTAAAAGCCAAATAATTGCCCCAAAAATAAAACATAGCCCATTACCACTTCCTCCTTTTATGATAACTTATCCTCTTTAACAACGTTACAAAAACGTTTCCTAGCACAATTATACAAAATGTCCCCCCCCATTCAACATTTACAACAAAACATTCTCTGCTGAAAGATATTATGTAGGTAAAATAAAAAACGACCACCCTCACATTCTCTGTAAGAAGTAATCGCTTTGCTATGTATTATCCAATTGTAAAGTGCTATACTAAACGTAGAGCAATTGATGTTGCCCCTAGGGGCGATATGCGTTTGGCTCATCTCTTAGTAGACTTCGGATTTACTTGTTAAATCCCCCTCGAAGGGAGGTGAGTGCCATGACTGTATTTGAAGCTTTAATGATCGCATTAACTTCATGTACCTTAGTGGTACTTTTAATCACATGTATTGTCATGATTATTACATTGATCAAGTAATATATAAGTTTAAAGGCCTAACGTATATGTAGAGTATTCCTAGTACTCTGCACGTTAGGCCTCATCTTAGATTCCGAGATGAGCTTGACGCTGTTAGACATCAATTGCTCTTCTTATGTATATAGTAAAACATTGTACTGTAAAAGTCAACATCCCTAGGTCGCCACCTAGGGATGTTTGCTATATGTTCATTTCACAAAATCTAGTTATAGATTAGCATTTTTAGGAAAAAGATGCAATATAGTTCTTACGCTTCCGCCCATTCTGTATGGAATGTACCTTCTTTATCTGTACGTTCGTAAGTATGAGCGCCGAAGAAGTCACGTTGTCCTTGGATTAGGTTCGCCGGCAATACACCACGGCGATAAGAATCGAAGTAATCTAAGGAGGCACTGAAAGCAGGTGTTGGTATACCGTAACGTTTCGCTGCAATAATCGCTTCACGCCATTTTGCTTGATGTGTTTGCAATGCTTCTGCGAAGAATGGATCCAACATCAAGTTATTCAACTCTGGGTTATTTGTGAAGGCTTTTTTAATATCTTCTAAGAATGCTGCACGGATAATACAACCGCCACGCCACAACAATGCCATATCACCGAAGTTGATATTCCAGTTATATTCTTTTGCAGCTGCTTTAATCAAAGCAAAGCCTTGTGCATAGGAACAGATTTTAGACGCATATAAAGCGGAATGAATAGCATCTACTAGTGCTTCTTTATCTCCTTCAAAGACTTCTGTTGGACCTGCTAATACTGGTTCTGCCAATACACGTTCAGATTTGTAAGCGGACATAGCACGCGCAAATACTGCTTCCGCGATAGTTGGGATTGGCACGCCAAGGTCTAAACCTTCTTGGCTAGTCCATTTACCAGTACCTTTTTGACCAGCTTTGTCCAAGATTTTTTCTACTAATGGGGTTCCATCAGTGTCTTTCACTTTCATGATTTTGGAAGTAATTTCGATAAGGTAGGAATCTAATAATCCTGTATTCCATTTCGCAAATACATCGCCGATTTCATCATCGCTCATGCGAAGTAATTCTTTCATCATGAAGTATGCTTCGGAAATTAATTGCATATCACCGTATTCGATACCATTATGCACCATTTTTACGTAGTGACCTGCACCATTATCGCCTACATATGTGCAGCAAGGACCGTCTGCCACTTGGGCTGCAATAGATGTGAAGATTGGCGCTAATTCGTTATAAGATGCTTCGTTACCGCCTGGCATCAAGCTTGGGCCATTCAAAGCGCCTTCTTCACCGCCAGATACACCAACCCCTAAGAAACGGAAACCTTTGGATTCTAAGTATTTTGTACGACGAATTGTATCTGGATAATGAGAGTTACCTCCATCGATTAATGTATCGCCTTGGTCTAAATATGGTAAGAATGCTTCGATCATGTCGTCCACAGGTTGGCCTGCTTTCACCAAGAACATGATTTTACGAGGTTTTTCTAACATCGCTACAAATTCTTCTGGTGTATGTGCTCCGCCGATTGTTCCTTCATGGCTATAGTTGGCTACAAAATCGTCTGTTTTTTGTGGTGTACGGTTGTACACTGCAATGCTGAATCCATGACGAGCAATGTTGCGGGCCAAGTTTTGTCCCATAACAGCCAAACCGACTAGACCAAATTGATATAATTTTTCACTCATCGTCATACCTCTTTCTTGATTGACTACCGTGTGTGAGCTTGTTCTTCTTTCAAACGAGCCAACATCACTGATGAACTAAACATAATAATACCTGCAATGACGGTCGCCAAAGCTAGGTTTTCTCCGAAGACGATAAATCCCCAGAAGGAGTTAAAGAATACCCCTACATATTGCATAAATTGTGCCACCACCGCATTCGTCGCCACAAATGCACCAGTTAGGAAGAATTGTGCCACTACGGAAATGGCACCAATAACCCCTAAGTAGAGCGCTTGCGTTGCATTAGGCCACACAAAATCTGGTATCATCACGATACCACCTACTAGCATGGTGGTGACTAAGAAATAAAACATGATTTCATAGGAACTGTGACCACCTTTTAAGCTAATGGTGCGAATCGTTGTATAGGCCGCTGCCGATAAAGCCGCCCCTGCAATGGCAATAAAAGAATACCAATGTAATCCCGATAAATTCCAAGGCTGAATCATATACACAACGGCTATGAAAATTAACCCAAGCCATTTAGCAGATCCATCAGGCAATTTTTCTTTCAATACAATGTTGCTGAAAATCAGTACGAATATACCCGACAGTTGGAATAAAATAGATGCATCTGCCATGGACATATACACGAGGGCCACGAAATTACTTAAATTCCCTAATCCCCCAAAGATACCTCGCAAGGTCAACAACCCTCGATGTTCTGTAGAAAAGGAAATTCCTTTTTGTCGCATCACTATGAGTACGGCAATTGTTCCTATGAGCCCTCTGAAAAATGTCACCTCTGCCGCCGGCATACCATCGCCTAGAAGTTTCACGAATAAATTCATAATACTGAAGGCGAAGGATGACATGAGGGAAAAGAAAAATGCTTGTACCATAGGTCACCTACTGTTTGAACGTATCCACAAAGGATAGAATTTCTTCTTTCATAGCTTCTTTTGGAATCACCTTAGTGAAACGCAATGGCTTATGTTGCAACTCTGCCAATTGTTTCGGACAACCTACGCCTGTGACAGCGGAAATATTGTCTAAGCTTTCATAAGGAGTTGATCCTACCTTGATATCTAAAGCTTCGCAAATCGGTGTTGGGAATTTAAATGGATGCGCCGTGGAGGCAATCACCGTGTGACGATGTCCATCTTCTGGATGAGCTTCCAATTCTTTCATATAAGCACCCATTGCCACTGCTGTGTGTGGATCCATCACATATCCATAAGAGTTGTACACTTGCTCGATGACAGCCTTTGTCATGTCATCATCTACATAGGCGCCAGCAAATTCTTTTTGCACCGCTTGTAGTTCTTCTGGAGTGACAGAGAATTTACCATCTGCTTTCAGCGCTTTCATGCGCTCAGCTGTCAATTCTGCATTTTCACCGCTCACATAATAGATGAAACGTTCAAAGTTAGAACTTTCCAAAATATCCATAGACGGAGAGATGGTCGTATGGAACGGACGATTCATATCGTATGTACCAGTGCTGAAGAAATCTGCCAGCACATTGTTTTGATTGGATGCACAAATTAATTTACCAACCGGAATACCCATGCGTTTTGCATAGTAAGCCGCCAAGATATTACCAAAGTTACCTGTTGGCACCACTACGTTGAACGCTTCATCTTCATGGATAGCACCTGTATTCACTAACTCCGCATAGGCCGCTACATAGTACACCACTTGCGGCGCTAAGCGACCAATATTAATGGAGTTTGCAGAAGAGAACTTCACACCCTTGTCTGCCACTTCCTTTGCTACATCAGCATCCACAAAGAGACGCTTCAAAAATTGTTGCGCATCATCAAAGTTACCTTCGATGGCTGTTACATTGACATTTGCACCTTCTTGCTTTTGCATTTGTTCTTGTTGCATTGGGCTAACGCCGTCTGTAGGGAAGAACACTTGAATGTGCGTTCCTGGCACATCTTTAAAGCCTTCTAAAGCGGCTTTTCCAGTATCACCAGAAGTAGCTGTCAAGATCAACACTTCTTTTGTTTCTTTCTCCGCTTCTTTCGCTTCTACCAACAAATACGGGAATAAGGATAATGCCATATCTTTAAAAGCTTGTGTGCGACCGTGGAACAATTCCAACACAGACACTCGTTCCAACAAGAAATGCATAGGTGCCATATCTGGCGTATCAAAGTTCACCGTATTGTAAGCACTGCGAATCATCGTTTCTAATTCTGCTTCTGTGAAAGTTGTAAATAACTTACTCAACACAACCAGTGCAATTTCTTCATAGCTTTTGTCCGCCACATCGCGGTAGGACAAACATTGTTCCGGAAACTCTGCCGGCACATATAAACCGCCATCACTTGCCAATCCATGGAGCAACGCAAAGGTTTCACTCACCGTTTCATGACTGCGCGTACTTATATACTTCATCTCATCATCCTTTATATTACACAATATATTGTATTATCTTCATTCATTATAAATTAATGCTATCTATTTAGCAAGAAAAGGAGAGCTTCAATCTCAATCATGACAATTAGTAATAAAAGTCACAATTATGCCTTTCTAATTACAAATTAGTCATACCCATTCATCTTGTTCTTGACATTGAAAAACCAAAAGAGTACAATACACACATACAATCAAACATTCGGGAATAGGTGCGAAAGCATAATAGAGAAGCCAGTTAAAGTCTGGCACGGTCCCGCCACTGTAAAGCAGAGCAAATCCAATTATGTCACTGGGAAACTGGGAAGGCTGGAGGCGCGTTGAAGCTGAGTCAGGAGAACTGCCTATTCATCATTCACCACTTGACCTACGAGAGATAGGGAGGAGAATCAAAGGCCTTTTTCTGATACTCCAAAACACAAGAAAAAGGATTTTTTATTATTACAATATGCGTTGTATGAGATACGTCACATATTGATGATCGCCTTATCATGGCCAAGTGAACCTACCATTATGGTATTAGCACTCAAAGTGTTGATATAGTTGTCATGATTTTGTATGGGCGTACATCATCATCCTAAAAAGAACCTGCCGGCGGGCAGGTTCTTTTTTTCGTCAATAGTAAATAGGGAGACTACTCGCACAAGAGCAGTCTCTACTATTTTTATCATATTCTATTTTCTCTCTATCGTCATTGCCTTTCACATGGTACAATACAATTGCATAGGGGATTCCGGCCCCTTGTATCATACCCTCAAAGGCAATATGCGTGTCCAGCGCTAGCTTTAGAGGGTTTTTTCTTTGTTCATATACATGGCTTTGAAATCTTCATAGTCTTCCACCATGTAATCTGGCATCATGGATAAGGCTTTTTCTTGTATCCATTCTGGGATTCCGTAATAGGCTCCTGCCACAGCACCGACAATGGCACCTAATGTATCGCAGTCACCGCCGATATACATTACATTGCGAATAGCCGATTCATAGTCTTCACTTTCAAAGAAACATTGCATCCCTTCTGGCACAGTTTTCTGACAGCTTGGTTCAAACGTATACGTCTTGTGCAGTTCTTCCACGCTGTACTCGCCAGGGTAGTATGATTTTACCATCTTTTGGATTTCCTCTTTCGTAGCTCCATATAGTGCTTTGAACACAGCTAACGCTGTCACCTCTCCCCCTTTTAATCCTTCTGGATCATTGTGAGTAGTACCTGTTATGATTTGGCTCAACAGTTTGACTTCCATTTCACTATTCCCTACGTAAGCCACAGGGCTAATACGCATCGCTGCTCCATTACCCCAACTACCATAGGGTTCTGTCACATCAGATAATCCCCACTGAAAGAATTTAGCTCCAAACCCTCCCATTGGCAATGGATTAGAAAGAAAATATTCTTTCATCCGAAGCATAGTCACTCGTTGTAAGTGTGTCTCCCTTCCTTTTACATCCATCAAAGCTCGTGCAATAGCACATGTTAAAATTGAATCATCTGTAGGCTCACAAGCCTCTGACAAAAACTCGAAGTCTCGGCTTTTGATATTGTTGAACTCATAAATAGAGCCCGCCATATCTCCAATGATTGCTCCTAACATAAAACTCCTTTCTGGTGTCCCCACCATGACAATTGCACTAAAAACATAGATGTATGCGAAAATTATATGCTCCTATATTTTCCATGCAACATACCAAACTATATCTATTGATATAACTGAATTGTCATCATTATATACCATGTTCTTTTAAGAGACAATAGCCCCTAGTAGCTATAGACATATAGTATATATAATGATAAAATTAAAAGTTATTAAACATCATATTATATGAGTAAGTTAGTTTTGGGAGGTAGTATGTCTTTAGTTTCTATGATTAAACATTTCCT
>CAUQZV010000050.1:0-8830 GCA_963522415.1 uncultured Veillonella sp.
GGACTATGAACGCATATGTAATGAAAGGTATGTTACTAATTGCATTAGGCGCCGTGCTATGGGGATTTTCTGGAATGTGCTCACAATTTGTGCAACAACAGCGGATGATGTCGGCGGAATGGGTGGTAGCCATGCGATTAACCATAGCTGGTATTATTACAGTAGCAGCTGCCTTTTACCAAGGGCGAGGCTCTATTTTTAAGGTCTTTTCTGACAGGAAAGATACATTACGATTGGTTATATTTGGAATCCTTGGCATGTGGATGTGCCAATACACCTACTTTAAAGCTATTGCCTATGCAGGTGCTGGTATTGCGACGGTCTTACAATATGTAGGCCCTGCACTGATTATTTTATACATTTCTATTACGAGTCTAACATTGCCAAGGGTGGCAGAAGTAGTTAGTATAGTATTAGCTACAGTGGGGACGGCGATTATTGCTTTGCAAGGTGTGTGGGATATATCTGCTTTAGATGATACACTTCTGACCTGGGGGATGCTATCTGCTGTAGCAGTTGGTATTTATACGCTACAACCGGTGCCTCTATTGAAAAAATATGGTACTGCACCTATTGTAGGATTTGGTATGCTTATTGGTGGTGTCTTTGCATGGGTGGCGACACAACCTAGTGCGGAAGGTATTGTGTGGGACTTGTGGGCTTATGGTGGATTTTGGAGTATCATTATCTTCGGTACTGTAGTATCCTTTAATGCCTATTTAGAAGGGGTACGTCGTGTAGGTGCGATTACTGGATCGATACTTTCCTCCATCGAGCCCATTTCAGCAGCTGTATTAGCATGGTTAGTGTTGGGAAATCAATTTACTGACTGGGATATGATTGGCATGACGTTAATCATCATTACAATTTTTATTTTAGCATGGGATAAAGGGCGAGCTACAGAATCGTAATAAGCATATACCGTAGATATATAATAGAAAAACATGGCAATATTGTTGTATGGTATAATACAAGTAGAGCGAGCTTTACAACCTATTACGCAAGCTACTCTGACAAGACAATTGAGATCTATGGAAGAAGATGGGCTTATTGAACGTAAGGTCTATAGCCAGATTCCTCCTAAAGTAGAATATTATCTAACGCCCATAGGTGAGTCTTTTAGAACGGTTCTAGATGCCCTTGCATTATGGGGGAATGAGTATATAGAGTGGATGGATAAAAAGGAGAGGTAGCATGTTAGAAACAGCACAAAGTATAGTGGATCAAGTGCTAGAGGAAGTACAAAATACACCAGGTGTAGGGGTAGACAATCCCTCGGAAGTGGCGAATCAAGCGTTGCAAGACACATTGGGAGCGAGTGTCATCCCTGAGGAGTATTGGCCTGAGATTGTATCTTGGGTATCCGAAACGGGTTTAGATACAGTCTATTTAGACAGTCGTGACCGTATAGGTGCATGGTGGGTGTCTAAAGAAGTGCGCTCCATGGGATATACCTTGAATTTTACGAAATGCAGTCAGGTACCTAGTGAATGGTTCCCCGAGGGAGAACATTGGAAAGAAGCTGAAGTGGAGGCACGGTATCATCTAGTGGCTACTTGGGAATCTTTAGTGGAGAACGGCGCATTAGAGAAGGTTGAATTAGAATGAAAGTAACAAAAAGCATATCGTTATCTGTGGGGGCGCTTAGTGTCCCTATCTTTATAGAATTATTTTTGCAGATGTTATTGGGCAATGTGGACCAATTCATGCTTAGTCAATATGCAGAAACAGCGGTGGCAGCGGTAGCCAATGCGAACCAGATTATCAATGTCATCTTGTTTTTGCTCATTGTTATGAGTACGGCAACCACCATTTTGATTGCCCAATATTTGGGGGCTAAACGACCCGATAAAATTGATGAAGTGTACACCATTAGTGTAGTCTTTCATACGGTGTTCAGTGCTATCGCAGGGGCTGTGGTGATTATCTTTCATCAAACTCTCTGCGAATGGCTTGGTGTACCACCAGAGATTATGGAAGAAACGACGCTTTATTTGAATATCGTGGCGGCCAGTATTCCTATTACAGGGATTTATACGACCTATGTAGCGATGTTCCGGGGACATTCCATGCCGCGCATCGCCATGTGGATTGCCCTCGTCATGAATGTGGTTCACATTATCTTGAACTATGCACTTATCTACGGTTGGGGACCAATCCCAAGCCTGGGGGTATTAGGGGTATCCTTGTCGACGGTCATTAGTAAGGCCTTGGGACTAGGTATTATTATCTGGTGCCATCAGTCTTTGTTGACAGCCCGTATGAAAGTAGACTATCTTCTCCCATTCCGTTGGGAAACGCTACGACAATTGCTGTTTATTTCCGTACCGTCTGGAGGGGAAACCTTGTCATACCAACTGTCACAAACAGTCATCATGAAAATGGTGAATCTTATGGGGCTAGTAGTGATTACTACGAAGGTGTATGTATATATCATTGCTACCTTCTGTTACATGTATACCATTGCTTTGGCCAATGCGGCGCAAATCGTGGTAGGATTCCTCATGGGAGCTAAACGAGAAGAAGAAGTGTCCCGCCGTGTGTGGCTCACAACGGCAGCAGGCGTTTCCATTGGTGTCGGATTGAGTACCTCCTTTTATTTTGCCTGTGAACCGGTGATGCGCCTTGTAACGGATAATCAGGAGATTATAGATCTGGCGAAAGCGGTCTTGTTTATTGAAATTTTCCTAGAAATTGGACGTGGTGCCAATATCGTATTGGTGCAATGTTTGCAAGCAGCAGGAGATATTCGGATTCCCATGTTTGTCGGCGTCTTTGGCATGTGGGCATTTGCAGTGACTTTGTCCTACTACTTTGGTATCGTCCTTGGTTGGGGACTCGTAGGCGTGTGGATTGCTATGGCTATCGATGAGATTATACGAGCGATTATATTTGTGTGGCGGTGGCAGTCAAACAAATGGAGAGGTCGTTCGCTCATATCGGTTTAAATTCCTGTGGTTGTTAAAGCCAGCATATGTCACATAAAAACTGCCCTACGCGAAAGTTTTTAATGCAATATATGCTGGCTTTTTGCTTTGTGGAATTTAAACCGATCCGAGCGGTGGGGCGACCTAGGGGGGAAGAATGTGGTTTGAGCCCCGTGTAGGCCCCGAAAACTGCCCTACGCGAAAATTTTTGACGAAGTACATGGGGGCTCCTTTGCATTTATCGAGAGAGGGTGATGTGAGTTGTTAAAAGGGGTTAGTGTTGTATAAAAGTATGATATACTGTAGATGTGAAAAAGAGATATGGAGGTGTTTTTATGTTTAAAGATTTTAATTATTGTGAGATAGTTAATGAAATACTATATGATTTAGAAGAAGAGTTGATGATAGATGAAGAACGGATTCTTCAGGCTAGACATGCACTACACCGAGAGCTGACATACGATCATGAAGTGGTCTGGGAAGAACTCGGAATCTAACCACTCCCTCCCGCTTATTTTCCCCGGTCGGTTTCAATTTTTATAGTTTCATCTATGCTATTGTATCGGAAGCCCACATGTATGCCGTCAAAACTTTCGCGTAGGGCAGTTTTTACGGCATACATGTGGGCGACTCTCCTCGTAATAAAATGAATATAAAAATTGAAACTGAGCAGAAAATACTTTATAATGAAATCAACTTGGCATAGTCTAGGGATATGCTTTTTATATTCTTATGATGGTATCATGCATAGGAGGAATTATGAGTTTATATGAAAGTACGTTGGCACGGATTGTGCCACGGGATAAAGAGATTGAACGAGTGATTGGGGAACGCTGGAGTGAAGGGACTCCGTACGGTTCTTATGGTAAGTTAGAAACGATGGTGGCCCATTATGGAGCGGCTACAAATCAGTTGTCTCCTGAGGCTCCTAAGCCATGCATGATTATCGCTTGTGGGGATCATGGGGTGGCGAAAATTGGTGTCAGTGCCTATCCTCAAGAGGTAACGGTGCATATGACCACGAACTACTTGATTCCGAAAGGGGCGGCAGCCAATGCGTTGGCAAATTATTGTGGAGCTCAAATTGAAGTCATTGATGTAGGGGTCGCTGCAGATATGTCAGCAGTTCCAGGCTTACACCATCGCAAGGTGATGCCAGGTGGTACGTATAATATGTTGGAAGAGCCTGCGATGCCTTTGGAAAAAGCAATAGAAGCGGTAGAGGTAGGTATTGCGTTTGTAGAAGAAAAAGTAAAAGAAGGCTTTAACACTTTCCTAGTAGGCGAAATGGGAATTGGTAATACTACGTCTAGTGCGATTATTACAGCAAAATTCTCTGGACTTTCAGCGGAACAAGCAACGGGACGAGGAACGAATATTTCAGACGAACGATTGAAAGTAAAACAAAAGGTGGTGTACGATGCGCTAGTGAAATACGCAGATATTCCTGCTACAGATGGACTGGGCATTTTATCTGCTGTAGGGGGATTGGAGTTCGCTTGCCTAGTAGGGGTTATCCTAGGGGCGGCGGCGAACCATGCGTTGGTGGTCATCGACGGATTTAATACCACAGCTTGTGCTATGATTGCACATGCTATGAATCCGCACACCATGGATTACGTGATGGCATCTCATTTGTCCGCTGAAAAAGCTCACAAAGATGCGTTGAAAACTTTGGGCTTAGAGGCTTATGTAGATCTTGGATTCTGCTTGGGCGAGGCTACTGGGGGATCCATGCAAATGCAAATGTTGAACTTAGCCGTGGACATGTTCCACGAAGTTGCAGGAGGTGAGCACCATGCGTAATTTTGTCATCGAACCATTGCACAAACCATCCATGGAGGAATGCCGTTTGCGCATCGACAACCTAACAAAACCATTGTATTCCTTGGCGCGTTTAGAGGGTATTACGGAGCGTATAGCAGGGATTCTGAAAGAAGAAAAACCTAACCACCTTCGTCATGCTGTTGTTATTGTAGGAGCCGACATCGCTGTCGATGGACCACAAAACCAAACATACGGCGTGGAAAGTTTGAAAGCTATGGAACGGCTAGCCTCTGGTCACTCGGTAACCCACGGAGCGGCGAAGAAAATCGGAGCCGAAGTATTCTTAGTGGATGCAGGATTAGAACTAGACACGAGCCATATCGAAGGAGTACGCCAGCATAAATTAGCGAAAGGGTCTAAGTTCTTCCGCATGCATGCAGCCTTGACTCCTGATATCGTAGAACAAGGCCTAGAAGTGGGCTTTGCCTTAGCTGATGAATTGAGTGAAAAAGGTTACCAGACTGTTGGTATCGGTACTGTTGGTGAACGAAGCTTACTTTCAGCATTAGCCGTGACAGCAGGAATCACGGGATATCCAATGGCAGAATTATTGGCAGAGAATAATTGCACTTTGAGCATTCAAGAAAAAGCA
This sequence comes from uncultured Veillonella sp., assembly GCA_963522415.1. Classification (GTDB taxonomy): domain Bacteria; phylum Bacillota; class Negativicutes; order Veillonellales; family Veillonellaceae; genus F0422. Next base: position 5,347 of record CAUQZV010000050.1, read on the forward strand.
AAACAATTGACGGCAAGCTTAGCAGAACATCAATTACCGAGCCAGGATGGTGTCCATGTGTTAGCTACTGTGGGATCTCCAGACGTGGTGGTCTTAACAGGACTTATCTTGGGAGCGGCAAGCCATCGCATGGCAGTGGTCTTCGACACGGCAGAAACAGGAGCAGCCGTATTAGCTGCAAAATGTATCAACGGAGCTGTTATGGATTACGTGTTCCCATCTGTCCATATGGGAGAACCAGTGCAAAATGCGCAAATGAAATACTTAGGAATCAAACCACATCTATTCTATGGCTTTGAAATGGACGAAGCCTTAGGCTCTACTATGGGACTATCTGTCCTTGATGCGGGCATGCATATGTTGAACGATATGAAAACATTTGGTGAAGCCAGCGTAAACGTAGCCGTTGACGGACCGGGATCTGAACGCCAAGACGGACGGTAAAAGCTAGCGAGATATGATATAATGTAGAAAAGGAGGTATTGTTATGAAAACATTTGATGAGATTCGTAACTTAATTGCTCCAGTTCTAGAGCTATATCACGTAAAATCAGCCTACCTCTTTGGCTCTTATGCTCGAGGTGAAGCTACGGAAACAAGTGACGTAGATTTGTTTGTAGTTTTTGATGATGATGATGATATTAGTTTGTTTGAAGTGGGCGGTCTTTTAGAAACTTTAAAAGAAGCGTTGCAAATGAATGTAGACGTGCTTACTGATGGAAATAAATTAACTAAACGATTTCAAGAAAATTTATATAGAGATATGATTCATATATATGGTGATATCTATGGAGAACAAAGATATATTAGTTGATGTATTGGAGTTAATAGATAGACTAGATGCATCTGTAAAAAAGTATAAAATAAGAGACAAAGCAGATTTCTTATCTCGAGATGAATTAGAACAAGATGGCATAGCCTATAAAATTCAGGCGATTGCGGAATCATTAGGAAAAGTTTCGCAAGATTTTAAAGATAGCCATACCGAAATTCCTTGGAAAAATATTAAAGGAATGCGAAATCAGTTGTCTCATAATTATGGGCAAAATAACTATAGACTTATTTGGAGTACGTATAAAGAAAAGTTACCGGAGTTGAGAGAACAATTGATATCCATATTGAGCGAGGAATATGGTTTTGAAAGTGAAATATTTTAAAAAATAGAAAAAGTTGTAGCGAAATATACAGGCTATATGTCGCTACAACTTTTTTGTACGACAAAAATATTTTTAAAAATTTGTTGACAACTATCTAAAATTTTTGGTATTATAAATGAGCAGTCGCAACAAAGAAGAAACAAGGATTGCATACATGCGGAAATAGCTCAGCGGTAGAGCACCGCCTTGCCAAGGCGGGGGTCGCGAGTTCGAATCTCGTTTTCCGCTCCAGTTTGTTCATTCCTCGATAGCTCAGCAGGTAGAGCAATCGGCTGTTAACCGATCGGTCGTAGGTTCGAGTCCTACTCGAGGAGCCAACTTACTTTCGGTTAGTAGACTATCATGACCCACTAGCTCAGTTGGCAGAGCACCTGACTTTTAATCAGGGTGTCCCGCGTTCGAGTCGCGGGTGGGTCACCACTTACACAACATGGCCCGTTGGTCAAGCGGTTAAGACACCGCCCTTTCACGGCGGTATCGGGGGTTCGATTCCCCCACGGGTCACCATATGGACGATTAGCTCAGCTGGGAGAGCGCCTGCCTTACAAGCAGGATGTCGGCAGTTCGATCCTGTCATCGTCCACCACACTAGGAACTATCTTCGGATAGTTCTTTTTTTGTTGAAGAATAGCTTAGAGTACTTTCAAATCTCAACATAAATAGGTATAATAAAAGAAGTACACATACATTTATGAATTGGAGGATTCCCCATGGACGGATTGATACAACTTTCATTACAATATGGTCCTTACGTAGTCGTTGTAGGCGTCGTATTGTTGTTTTTACTATGTTGTTATTTCTTATTTCGAGATGGTAAAAGTAATAAAAAACATACAAAACAACAGGTGCCAACCTATGAAGAGTATTACGAAGAACGGAGACGGAACTTTCAGAATCCTTACGCTGTGAAAGAAGAATCTGAAACAGATGACACCATCTGGGAAGAGATGAACCCTAGTGATTACACGATGCCGTTGCCAGCGGTGGATGCGGCGGATTGGAACGAATCCCAAGGCATTGTGTCTAAAGAATTGGTGCGTGCCGTTAGCGAGCAACCATTGGAAGAAGCGGACGATGCGACGCGGATTATGCCGAAGATTACAGAAGAGTTAGTCAGCGAAGAACAAACTCTAGAAGAACCAGTGTTAGAACAGTCTACCACAACAGAAACGTCCGCCATCGTAGACAAAGCGGTGGCACAATACGTGGCAGCTTTTGGTATCTTGAATCCGAAATCAGAAACGGCGGCGAAGTACATCACAGAATACGTGTTTTCTCAATTGGATACTGAATCGGAAGAGGAAGTTGCCACATTATTAGAAAATATTGCTGTTCAAGAAGCATTGTTACAAGTGCAAAAAGCGTACGTTACGACCCCAGCGGAGTGGTTACGAGACATACTAGCAGATGCCTTCCGAGATGTGGTAAAACGACCGCAATCCAGTACTTGGTACTTGGTAGCAGTGGATGCCTTGAAATGCTTAGTGAATATGCAAAAGGGTCATTTACAAGCCCTAGCATTAGCTTTGATCGTGCAATATTCTAAAAATTCCAATAACTATTCCCTGGAAAATTTCCAACATTATGTGGAGAAATATTTAGAACCACTACTCAGCGAATTGCCAACTCGTGAAGACATGTACCAACAATTAGACTACTTACGTTGTACATCGTCCGCAGGGGAAGTACGATTTGAGCAAATTCTACGCAACTCCTATCCGTTGGTGTTCGATTACCGTGGCTTTACCATGGAAGAATTAGAATACGTCATGCAAAATGCGCCAGTACGGACATCTATTACCGTACCGAGTTTCAACTCGAATTTGCTAAAATTGTCGGCTGTAGATGAATACATGTTGCCGAACTTATTCCAACGAGCAGGCATTACTGATCAAGACATACAACAGGCGTTGACAGGGCTAGCTTTTAGCCGAGCCTTCGATTGGGATAACTCATCTTTTGATGACGTGCTAGAACACATTTCCCCAGTCTTGCTAGACTTGTGCCAAACCTATAATCGCATTCCATTGTGCCGTTTGAACTTAACTTTGTTAGGTTTATATCTAGGTCGTAGCATGGTGAAAGCAACCATTCACGAGGATTTTGATATCTCTCCGTGGTTTAGCTAATAACAAAATAATACAGCAAAACAGGTTCACCCAATGCAGATGGATCGATTAAAACACCAGCGTCCATGACTGTTAAGTTGACGAAAAACGTTCACATGGGTGATGGTTCTACCGATTACACAGGCGTATTTAAACCTACTTTTGAACCGACACAAATCATGGCGGGCATTGGTAATTATCGTAGTGAAACAGCAGCAG
>CAUQZV010000051.1:0-7968 GCA_963522415.1 uncultured Veillonella sp.
CTCAATTTGGTTTCTTTGAATTCGCATGGATTGGTATTCCTTTAACAGTTGCATTTATGATTTACATGGTAACAATTGGTAAACATTTTTTACCTAAACATGATGGTAATGCAGATGCTGAAGTAGAACAAGAAGTAGATGCTAGTGAAATCTCTAATGACCCTAAAAAAATGTGGTACTCCGGTATTATATTATTAGGTGTAGTAGTATTCATGGCCTTATCTGATCCATTGAAAAGTATAGGCATTAATGTACCTCTTCATGTAGCTGCAATCGTAGGTGCTATTCTAGCCGTATTAGTTGGTTGCTTAAAAGAAAAACAAGCTTATCAATCTATCGATTGGGTAACCATTTTCTTATTTGCAGGCATGATGCCAGTGGCAGCAGCCATGAATGATTCAGGAGCAGGAAAATTAATTGCTAATGCAGTTGTAGGTATTATGGGAGAAAATCCAAGCCCTTATTTTGCAACAGCAGTATTATTCATTTTATCTTGCTTATTGACACAATTTATGTCTAATACAGCATCTTGTGCCTTATTAGCGCCAATTGGCATTTCTATTGCTCAAGCTATGGGTGCTAGCCCACATGCAGTGTTAATGGCTATTGGTGTAGCAGCATCTTGTGCCTTCGCAACACCTGTAGGTACACCACCGAATACAATCGTATTAACACCTGGTAATTACAAATTTATGGACTATGTAAAAGCAGGTACTCCATTAATCCTGGTTTGCTTCATCGTAAGTCTTATTGTGATTCCAATGGTATGGCCTTTCAATATGCCATAATATAACAGGGAATCCTGCGGTAGTACATATAATTGAATAGATAAAATACTTAGGACTGACATGGAACTTAGCAGAGCTTACTTTCATTGTCAGTCCTTTTTATAGGCTCTTTGTCAAATGTGGGGGCTGCTCATATAAAAAATTCTTAGCACTAGCTGTTTAAATAGCTAGTGCTATTCTTTTGCTTAATAGAAGTATACGAACTCTGAAGCGTTCAAAATGACGCAACCCATAACTTATTCTCTTTAATACTTTAATATTATTATTACATCCTTCTGTAAACCCATTGGAATAGGGTAATACAAAGGCATTAACAATTTGAGGGAACCAACTATTAAAGGAAGTTTTAAAATTTCTAAACTCTGGTAAATGGCTGGTTTCTACTGCTTTTAACCATAACTCTATGTACCTTTCTATGTTAGGTATACTGTATATCTTAAATATCTTTCTAAAGGCTAATCTAAGACCATATGCCAGCCGTAGGTCCTCGGATATACGCAATATCTCTAGCAGCTTTATTTGCTCACTTTCAGTTAATTTCTCAGGATTCTTCATAAGGATCCTTCGGTTATATTTGAGCATTCTAGAGTGTGCTACTAATTGCTTCTGTTCACGCTTGCGTACACGCTCGAGAGCCCAATCTACCAAGCGACATACATGATAACGATCTGCTACAATGTGCGTATGAGGGAACATAGTTTGTATCACTAATCTAAATAATGGAGACATATCCATAACGATGTATTTAACCTGTTCTCTGACTTCTCTAGAAAAGGTTTTGAAGTATTGAATAAGAGCTCGTGTATCTCGTTTTGGTAAAATATCTATGACAGAATGATTCCTCAAATTAGTTATGATGACTTGGTACATTTGCCCATCAGCATTTCCTTTATATTCGTCAATACCTATTACAGTAGGTAATTCCGCAGGCTTTGGAATGGCTAATTTAGAGCAATACCGAATGACTGTAGATACAGAAACATCACTGCGTTTAGCCATTTCGGTGAAAGATCCTTTTTCGCCTAATTGTCTAAATAGATACTCCATATTAGTTTTACTGAGTCGCAAATAACGACTAGCAAAAGGGTTCTTTTCTATGAAAGTATGGTTGCATTCCTGACATTTGTAGCGTCTTTGCAAGTAGGTTGCAGTCATTGTATGATGCTGTGTAGAGCCAAATTTGACGCCTCTAGGTCGTTTTCCTTTGGATTTTCTAGTGATTGCTTCACAATGTGGACATACTTGCTCAACTACCGGCATCTCTAGTGTAAAATGAATAGAGCCGTCTTCATTTACTCTTGTATCTTTGATATATTCCTCTTTAATTTTAAAGATAATTTCTGTATAATTAACTGTAGACATATATGACTCATCCTTTCTTAATTGTGTGGTTACTTTTATGATACGGTATGAGTTTGTATATGTCTATTTTATTGCAACAAAAAATGTTGGTGACTACTCTTATATGAGTAGCCCCAACATTTAGTATAGAGCCTTTTTATAAAATATATGGCAAATATGTAGTTGTGTGCCCGACCTGATGAGTGTTTACACATGTTAGAAATAGAAAATTGACTAAAGTGGCAATATAACTAGAGATATGTATTTTGAATATGATACAATAATACTAATCAAATAGTTTGTATTTCTACAGCATTTGATTCTTTTTAGGTGTATAATAGTAGAATAGTTTATATATCCTGCGATTGGATGTCTTTATAGGATAGAAGCGTGCCTCTTTGTAGTTACATAAGAGGTGAAGAAGGGAACTAGGCTAAGATTAAGAAGGTGAATGTGTGAGACCTACATATGTAGAAATTGATACAGCACAAATACGAAGTAATTTACGGAAAATTAAAGATTGTTTGCCTGAGTGGTGTACGAGTACGGCTGTAGTGAAAGCAAATGGATATGGCCATGGTAGTGTGATGGTGGGTCGTATCGCTGTGGAAGAAGGGTATGAGTCCTTAGCTGTAGCATTTCCAGAAGAGGCGATACCTTTGCGAGCGGCAGGAATTACGGTGCCGATTTATTTATTAGGGTTGGCCTTACCACAATCTTTTGATTTAGTGATAGAAGGGCATTCTAGACCTGCTATTTGTGAATCTACAGATTTAGAAGCATTGAATGAATGTGCTCGTCGACATGAAACTATTGTAGAGTGCGCCATTGCTGTAGATACAGGAATGCATCGCATTGGGAGTAAGCCTAAGGATGTCTTTGCATTTTTGGAACGTGTTGAAAGCTATGAACACCTTCGGGTAGATGGATTTTTTACTCATTTAGCGAATGGAGATGCAGCAGATCAAAGCCATGCCAATGAGCAGGTGCAACAATTTAGAGAAGTGGTGGAACTCATTCGGTCTAAACGGTCTGAGGCGTATCGTTTTTCCTTAGCCAATAGTGCTGGATTATTAGCTGTAAAGGATAGCTTATTCAACGATGCACGACCTGGTATTATTCAGTATGGCATTATGCCTTCTATGGATGTGCCAAATCGATTAGGTTTGAAGCCTGCATTAAGTTTATATAGTAAAGTGGTGCATGTACAACATTTGTCTAAAGGGGCTTCTATTGGGTATGGTAGCACCTATACAACGATGGGGGATGAAACCATAGCGACGATTCCAGTAGGTTATGCAGATGGATATCCACGAGCGTTATCTAACAAAGGATCTGTATTAATTCATGGCATACGTTGTCCTATTGTAGGGCGCATCTGTATGGATCAGTTTATGGTAAAAGTGCCTAGTCATATTTCAGTAGCACCAGGCGATGCAGTAGTTTTGTTAGGCAAGCAGGGACAAGAAAGCATTACTGCTTTGGAATTAGCCTATTTAGTAGGTACAATCCCATATGAGATTTTTTGTAATTTCTCGGAACGAGTTCCAAGGCATTATATTTAAAGCGACTATGATATATAGGGAAAGTAGTGTCCATTAAGCTCAGTATATGCTCGTAGATATAATATTAGACTATATATATAAATAAGGATGCCCTATGTTGTATCTTTCAGGAAAGAGATACTACGTAGGGCATCCTTGATGTATTTTGTATGTATGGATACTATGGTTAGTCTAAGCCGAGTGTCTTAGTTATCATAAATCGGAGAACTAAATAAGGAACGAGCTGCGTTTTCAATATATAAGGCTGTATTAGATTGGTTCATTGTATATAAATGAATGCCTGAAGCTCCTTCTGTGACAAGGTCTACGATTTGATTTAAGGCGTAGGCAAGGCCAGCATCACGAAGGGCGATTGGATCATGCTCATATTTGTCTAAAATAGCTTTAAATTTGCGTGGAATAGAGGTAGCATTGCTTGTTAATAGACGCAAAGCTTGGTTGCGGTTGATGATAGGCATTACTCCAGCTAAGATTGGTACATCAATACCTGCTAAGGCGCATTTTTCTTGGAAATCGTAGAATACATTGTTATCTAAGAAAAATTGTGTTACTAATAGTTCACAGCCGGCATCTACTTTTTCTTTTAGAAATTTAATGTCCTGTAATTGATTGGGTGAGTCTGGATGCACTTCTGGATAGCAAGCACCAGAAATTTGGAAATGCGGAGCATAGTCTTTTACAAAATGTACGAGTTCTGAAGCATATTTGAAGTCTCCTACTGGTGGTAGATCTTCTAAAATATCACCACGAAGTGCTAGTAGCTTATGGATACCTAGTTGATCTAATTGATCAATAACGGAGCGCACTTGCTCTTTAGATAAATAAATAGCTGGTAAATGGGCTTTCGTAGGGATATGCAATGTATTTTGTACATAGTTGGATAACTTTATGGTTGTTTCTTCAATATTGCGTTGTTTATTACTGCAGGTAACAGAGATGAACTCTGGTTTTAGGCTTTTTAATTCATCTAATACAGTAATAATTTTTTCATCGCCTACTTGTGTGTTAGGAGGGAATATTTCGTAAGATAATGTTGGTCGTTTTTGTTGTATAGTTTCGCTCATGGCTGGTTCCTTTCATATCTGTAAAACATGTTCTTATGATACCAATTTTTTTCTATATAGACCAATTCTTAATATATATAGTTTATTATAGGTAAAAACTATAGAATGAAATGTAATGAAAATTATAATCTAGGGATATACATATGAAATTAGCATAGAGAAAATAAAAGAATTGTATGCTATATGTATTGGAACTTTCAATAGAAATCTATATAATAGAAGTATTCGGAATACGGCTATTGCTACTCAGGTATAGCGGGACTTTCAGAAGAAGAGAAAAATGAGGGGATGTAATTCCTGTAGTCATAGAGTTGTGCATGTCTATTGTGCAAGAAAGGAGAAAGTGATGAGTCAATTACTAGAAGAAATTGAATCCTTGCGAGGATCCATGAAAACATTAAATGATTTTTTCTTCGACCATCCAGAACTAGGGAATGAAGAGTTTTTAGCGCATGGTAAATTAACAGATTTACTGGAAAGCGAAGGATTTACTGTAGACCGTGAAGTGAGTGGTTTACAAACTGCATTTCGTGCTGTGTACCATGTGCAAGGAGGAGGTCCCAAAATTGGACTTCTCTGCGAATATGATGCCTTAGAAGGCTTGGGTCATGCGTGTGGTCATAACTTACAAGGCCCTTCCATCTGTGCGGCCGCTATTGGTTTACGTCGTACACTGCAAGTGCCAGCTACATTGGTGGTGTATGGGACGCCCGCAGAAGAGACTGCATCGGGTAAGCTAGTGATGGCCAAAGAGGGCGTATTCGATGACTTAGATGTAGCATTTATGATGCACGGCAGTGATTCCACAACGGTAGATGGTAAGTCCTTGGCACTAAATTTAGTGAATATTAAGTTTCACGGTAAATCTGCTCATGCAGCGATTGCTCCAGAGAAGGGCATTAGTGCTCTTGATGCGGTATTGTTGTTCTTTAATGGCATGGAATATTTAAGGGAACATGTGCCTACAGAAGTACGTATGCATGGGATTATTACAGATGGTGGCAAGGCAGCCAATATAGTACCAGATTATGCTTGTACACAGTGGTATATTCGATCCTCGAGTCGTATTCGCCTAAATGAGGTGGTGGAGCGCGTGAAACAAGTGGCGCAAGGGGCTGCCTTGCAAGTGGGAGCTACTATGGAATGGGACGAAGTAAAAGCCTATGATAACAAGGTCAATGTGCAAAGTTTGAATGACTTGCTCTTAAAGAATGCGGAAATCGTAGGCGCTCCAGACATTTCAGAACCGAGAAAGGTAACTGGTTCTACTGACTTTTCCAGTGTTACGTTCCGCGTACCAGGAGCTTGTTTACGGGTTAAATTTGTAGGTAGAGGTGTGACTAGTCATTCTCAAGAATGGCTAGATAATGGGAAAACTCAATTAGCAGAGGATGCTATTATGTACGGAGCCAAGGGGATTGCTCTTACAGTAGAGGAAATTCTCACCACACCGGGTTTGCTCGCTCAGATTCAAGAAGACTTTCAACAGTCGAAAGCAAATTATTAATTAGCCTATCTTCATAGGTAAAGGAGAAGTAGTTATGAATTTATTGTTATGTGCTATCGTAATTATAGGCGTAGGTACATTGGTAATTAAAAAGTTTAAAGCGCAAACAGTACTGCTATTAGGTGGCTTAATTATGATGCTAGGGGCGTACTTCCTTGGTTATACAACGGAGTTCGTAGAGGCGAAAAAAGGAACAGGTATGATGTTCTTCGATGCCTTTGAGTGGATTAATAATACTACTGCAAAGGATGCAGCAGGCTTGGGTCTCATGATTATGACATGTACTGGTTTTGCGAAATACATGGATCATATCGGTGCTAGCTCTCGTTTGGTGACAACTGCGATTAAACCATTGCAAGCGATGAAAGCACCTTACTTGGTATTATCTTTAACATTCTTAGTGAATATGTTTATGTCCTTGGTAATCCCAAGTGCATCTGGTCTAGCTATGTTGATGATGGTCACAATTTTTCCTATCTTGGTGCGCTTAGGTGTAAGTCCAGTTGGGGCAGCGGCAGCGGTCGCTACGGGTCACTTATTGGATATTGGACCAGCATCTGCCACAAGCTTGTTAGTATCTAAAACTGTAGGTATAGGGGTAGAAGAATATTTTGTAGGCTATCAATTGAAAGTATATATTATCTGTGGTATTGTGACATCCATTGCGCATTACATTTGGCAACAATATATGGATAAAAAATCCGGTCATGTTCCTTCCGAAGTTGTACATACAGAACCGGAAGAAGAAGTGGCAGTAGGTCCTATTGCTTACTTGGTATTGCCCTTCTTACCGCTTGTATTTATGCTAGGATTCAGTAAATATGGTATTGCGGGCATTAAGATGAATGTAAACTTGGCGATGTTCTTGAGCTTATTCATTGCTATGGTGTTTGAATTCATTCGATTCCGTGATTTCCGAAAAGTAGCTGCGTCTATCCAAACATTCTTTAAAGGTATGGGCGATCAATTTACAAATACCGTAACTTTAATCGTAGCAGGGGAAACCTTTGCCTTCGGTTTGACATCGTTAGGAATTGTTAATGAGTTCGTAGCATTCATTAAAACCTTCTCCATCCAAGCAGATATAGTAGGTGTTATTGTATCTGGTATTATTTTAGTGTTGAGCATTGTGATGGGATCTGGTGTAGCATCTATGTTTGCATTCTCCCCATTAGTGCCAAACTTTGCCAAAGAATTGGGTGGCAATGCAATTACAATGTTACTTGGTATGCAAAATGCGGCCTCTGTAGGACGTTTGTTGAGCCCAATTAGTGCAGTTATGATTGCTGTGGCTGGTGTGGCAAATATTTCTAGTTTTGATTTAGTAAAACGAACTGCAGTACCAGTATTAATTACGTTTATTACCTCTACGATTTGTATTTTAATTTTCCATTAATTAGTGAAAATACGGTGATATAGGAATTTGATTTAATTCCTAAGGATTTGATAGAAATTAAATGTTGACGATGCGTGGTCTTTTATGTATTATAAGTGTACAAGACTCATACTCCGCTGGAGTTTGACATGTGGAATCGTTAACAACATGAAGTACCTAACGTGTAAGTATTCATATCTTACTCGTTAGGTTTTTCATTCCTATGAAAGTAATGGCGAATCGATGAACTTCATGATAGATATAGAAAAGGCAAATACAGATGAGAATACAACAATTACAATATTTAGAAAAAATTGCAGAAAAAGGA
>CAUQZV010000052.1:0-7789 GCA_963522415.1 uncultured Veillonella sp.
GAGGTGCACATCCTTGAAGTATTGAAATAGATAATGAAAGGTTCTAAAGAAAAATAGAAAATAGTGTATCATCTTTGTTTCTATCTTATGGTATACTAATAGAGTATAGTTATAGGTAAATGAAAGGGATGGAATATGAAAGAAGATGTACGAATTTTAATCATTAAAATGAGTTCTCTAGGTGATATTATTCATGCCTTACCAACACTCTATGCGTTGCGTCAACAATATCCGAAGGCGCATATTGCATGGGCTGTCCATGAACAGTTTAAGGATGTTATCCCTCCGAAGCCTTGGGTGGATGAACTCATCATCATAGATAAGAAAAAACTAAAACGTTTTTCCTATTGGAAACAATTATGGAAGTTATTACATGAAAAGAACTTTGATATTTCCTTAGATTTACAATCCATAGCGAAAAGTGCCATCGTGGCTGGTCTTAGTGGAGCAAAAAAACGGTATGCGTACTGGGAACTTCGTGAGGGCAGTTGGTTGGTCAATACTGCGCTTGTAGGTGAACATAAAATGGCTCATGTTATCGAGCGCTATTTAGATACGGCTCGTGCCTTGGGCTGTAATGTAGATGGCATCGTGTTCCCTTTGCCGACTTTTACAGAGGCAGAAGCTGCGGTGACACAGAAGTTAAATGCTAGAGGAGCTTTCATCGAAAATCCCTATATTGTCATGGCTCCAGGGGCACGTTGGGCAGTGAAGGAATGGCCTATTTCTCATTTTGTAGAACTTGGCAAGCGATTGGTGGCAGCAGGTGAGACGGTGGTGCTCATTGGTGCCCAAGAGGATGAGGACAAAGGTCGTGCTATTGTGGACGGCGTTGGTAGCAACAATGTGGTGAATCTCATTGGTGACACGAATTTGAAAGAACTCATTGAGGTCATTCGTCACAGTGCTTTGTATATTAGTGCCGATACGGGACCTTTGCACATTGCCAATGCTTTAAAAGTACCGTTGATTGCTCTGTTTGGGACTACTTGCTCAGAACGGACAGGTCCTTATGGGGGCGATCATATTCATATGATTGTTTCACCTACATCACGAGCGACGCTAGAACAGCCGTTAGTGGAAGATTCAGAATGTATGGCACAGATTACGGTGGACACTGTATTTGATACAGTGAAAGAAATGAGGAATTTATGATAGAGTTAAATGGAAAGCGGATTGTGGTAACCTTCTTGATGCATTTAGGCGATGTGGTGCTCACCACACCGTTTATCCATGCTCTTAGAAAGTTGGCACCTTACAGCCATATTACCTATGTGATTGATGAAAAGTTGGCAGATGTATATCGTCATAATCCTTATATTGATGCTCTAGTAGAAGTGGATAAAAAGGGTATCCATAATAGCATTGGTGGGTTGAATCAAATTGCCAAAGAGATTCGCCAACAAGGACCTGTGGATGTAGTTATCAATTTGCATCCTAATGAACGGACGTCCTACTTAGCTTGGAAGTTGAAAGCAAAGGTAACTACGGGGATGAGTCATTTTCTGTTTCGTCCGTTTATGACGAAGGTAACCCGTCTGAACCGCAAAACGGTGCATGCTGCGCAGATGTATATGAATGTGCTAGAACAGTTAGGATATACGGTGGAACATGAAGGGTTAGAAATCTTTACTAGTCCTGAATGGGATGAAAAGGTGCAAGCATTTTATGCCTCTCACGGAGTGACGGAAGCGGATTGCCTTATTGGGTTCAATATTGGTAGTGCTGTACCAGAAAAGCGTTGGCCCAAGGAACGGTTTGCTCATATTGCAGACACCTTAGCAAAAGAAGGATATAAAATAGTATTCTTCGGTGGACCCATGGATGAAGATATGGTACAGGACGTGTTAGATACAATGACAGAACCTGCCATTAAGGGAACGGGACAATTTAGCATTGGAGAATTGGCAGCAGCCATGAAACGATGTGATTGCTTGGTCACAAATGACTCGGGTCCTATGCATGTAGGGGTGAGCCAAGGGGTACCTATTGTGGCGCTCTATGGTCCATCGAACCCAGCCTTGTATGGGCCTTTCACAAAGAAAGCTGTAGTCTTAGAGTCTATGGATCATTACGATGTGAATAAAAATATGAAACAGGTTTTAAAAGAGGGCAACTACAAAGGTTTATCTGTCATTTCTGAGGAATCTGTATTAGCAGGCATACGGACGATGTTAGAGAGAAAGGGTATGAAGTAAGGATGCACTATATTGTATTTGACTTGGAATGGAACCAGCCCTATACATTAGAACCGAATATGATACGGCGCTCAGGATTTCCATTCATTGGTGAAATTATACAAATAGGTGCTGTAAAACTAGATGAAAGTCTGCAAATTGTAGATCAATTTGAAGTATTTATTACTCCTAAATTTCTACCTATTATGTATCATTCGGTGGAGAAGTTGACCCATATCACTATGGATAAATTGCGTAAAGAAGGGGTATCTTTCCGACGTGGGTGCGAAAAGTTTTTACGTTTTGTTGGTCCCGATGGTATATTAGTGTCTTGGGGGCCCGATGATATCAACATGCTGATGGACAATGCATTTTGCCATAAGGTTCATGTACATCAAGAAGTACCTTGGTTTGATGCACAATTTTTATATGCAAAAATGATACACGATTGTAGTCAACAATATGCATTGCAAAAAGCGATGGATGAGATGCAAGTGCAAGCGCCGAATTTACAAGCCCATAATGGCCTGCATGATGCCATTTGTACAGCCATGGTATGCCAACGATTTCCATTTATAGAAGCCTTACAAAAGAAGCGAGATAAACAAGGAAAACAACGATGTTTTTATGGGCTTTCACGGCATGAACATAAAATATTTGAGTCTATTGTGACCATGCCACGTATATTCCGGCAAAGCAATCGGGCGAAAACTGCATGCCCTGTTTGCAAGGAGCCTTTGCATTTAGACCCTATCGTGGGAGTAGTAAAACATCGCTTTTTATCGATGGGATCTTGCAAGGAACATGGTACCTTTGGGGTCCACTGGTATGTAGGAAAATCTATTAGCAAGCATTTAGGAAAACGCTATTATGTTTCCAAAATGGTCACCAATGCACCTAAAGGATTACGTGAATTATATGCGCGTAAAAAATAAATATTAAAATTTGAAAAGAAAGGAACTAAGTATGGAACGTAGAAATGCTTGGCATGAATATACAGAACAACAATTGCAAGAGATTGATACTTTAGCAACGAAGTATCGCCATTTTCTAGATCATGGTAAAACAGAACGCGAATGTGTGGACCAAATTGTGGAGGCTGCAGAAGCAGCGGGATATCGCAATATGGACAGTGTTATCAAAGAAGGTACTACGCTGAAAGCAGGAGATAAGGTCTATTATGTGCACATGAAAAAAGCGGTAGCTATGGTGAACATCGGCACAGAACCGATTGAACAGGGGATGAATATCTTAGGGGCTCATATTGATTCTCCACGATTAGACGTGAAACAAAATCCATTCTATGTGGATAGCGATTTAGCACTATTAGATACACATTATTATGGGGGCATCAAAAAATACCAATGGGTGACCATGCCACTAGCGATCCATGGGGTAGTGGTAAAGCGTGATGGCACTGTCATCAATCTTGCCATTGGTGAGAGCCCAACAGACCCAGTGTTCTGTGTAACTGACTTATTGCCACATTTGGGACAGGAACAAATGGAGAAAAAAGCTGCCAAAGTGGTAGAAGGAGAACAATTGGATCTTCTTATTGGTAGCCGTCCTGTGAAAGGCGAACTAAAAGATGGCGTGAAAGCCTATGTGTTGCAAGTACTACAAGAGCAATATGGTTTTGAAGAAGAAGATTTCTTATCCGCAGAGCTTGAAATTGTACCAGCTGGTGCAGCGAGAGAATTAGGTTTTGACCGTTCTATGATCATAGGCTATGGACAAGATGACCGTGTATGTGCGTATACATCCTTAGTAGCGATGTTAGAAACTGAGAACGTAAGCCGTACTACCTGTACTTTATTGGTAGACAAGGAAGAAATCGGTTCCGTTGGTGCTACAGGTATGCAATCTCGTTTCTTTGAGAACTTCATGGCAGAATTGTTAGAAGCTATGGGTCATACTTCTCCATTAGCAGTACGACGTACTTTATCCAATAGTCATATGTTGTCTTCCGATGTAAGTGCCGGCTTTGATCCACTTTATGCAAGTGCTTTTGAGAAGAAAAACGCCGCTTTCTTGGGACGTGGCGTAGTATTTAACAAATTTACTGGTTCTCGTGGTAAAAGTGGCTCCAATGATGCTAACGCTGAATACATGGCTCGTATTCGTTATTTGATGGATCAAGATAATATTTCTTACCAAACGGCTGAATTAGGCCGAGTAGATCTTGGTGGAGGCGGTACCATTGCTTACATCATGGCTCTCTATGGCATGAATGTAATCGACTGTGGCGTAGCTGTGCTTAGTATGCACTCTCCTTGGGAGGTGACGAGCAAGGCCGATATTTACGAAGCAAAACGTTGTTATATAGCGTTTTTAGCGGCGAAAGGGGAATAATCCTATGTCAACACAGGGTGAAACGGAACGTGTGAAAGTAGATATTTTTAGTATGACTAAAGAGGAAGCAGCACAATTTGTGAACGATAAAGCCTACTTTATGATGATCCTTCGCAAATTGATGTATGAATATTGCCCCATTGTAAAAGTTGAACGATTTGATCCTACGGAAGGTGAAAGTATCTCGGGATACTTAACGAAGGAAATGGAACAAGATCAAACACCGGTATTGTCGGTGGTGTTAGATCCTTTTGAAGTGTCGGCTATGAAAGTGGCAGAGGAACGAGGTAAATTAAAAGAGTATGTCTTTGCGGCTAGCGAAATGACAGAAGTTTTATTGAAAGTATTAAAAGAAAAGTTTTGTAATGGTAACACAGAACAATAGAAAGGACAGATTATGTTATATATTGAATATCCAAAATGTACGACTTGCAAACGAGCAAAAAAATATTTAGATGATCATGGTATTAGCTATACCCATCGTGATATTAAAGAAGAAAACCCAACTGCGGAAGAATTAGGTGTATGGTATCCGAAAAGTAAAAAAGCAGACATTAAAGCTTTCTTTAATACATCTGGTCAAATTTATCGTGGAGAAGGAATCAAAGATAAATTGCCAACTATGACAGAGGATGAAAAACTCGCTTTATTGGCAACCAATGGTATGTTGGTGAAACGTCCTATTTTGGTCTTAGAAGATACAGTGCTTGTTGGATTTAAAGAAGCAGAGTGGGAAGAAGCGTTAAAACGCAACGGTTTACTGTAGCTATTTTTAATTAGTTGTGGTATACTAAAGGTAACTTTTATAGAATCTATTAAAAGAGTGAGCTGCGGCTCACTCTTTCTCTTATACTGTGGCAAGGAGGGGATAAGATGAAACGTGACGCCGTAGAGGAATTTGTGTCCGAAGTAGTAGAAACGATTATAGAGTCTACGGAGTTAGAGCTTGTGGATGTGGAATACGTGCATGAGCGGGAATGGTACTTGCGCGTATTTTTAGACAAAGAGGGAGGCATCGATTTAGATGACTGCCAAATGGTGAGTGAAAAATTAAGCGAAGTATTGGATGCAAAAGACCCAATCAAAGAGAATTACTTGTTAGAAGTATCTTCTCCAGGATTGGACCGAGTGTTGAAAAAAGAAAAAGATTTCATTCGCTACCATGGACGTGATGTGGATATTCAATTGTTTAAACCCATTGATGGTAAAAAGCAATACACAGGATCTTTGCAAGGCTATTCTGATGAAGTCATCACCATTCAGGTGCAAGACGAACGTATTGACCTAGAACGTGCAGCGATTGCACAAATTCGTTTACATTTAGATTTTTAAGGGAGGAAACCAGTGAGTCAAGAATTAGTACAAGCGGTATTAGCAGTTACTAAACAAAAAGGTGTGGCACCAGAGATTATTTTTGATTCTCTTGAAGTGGCATTATTACAAGCCTATCGCAAAGAGGTAGGAGCAAATCAAGAGGCGTATATTTATTTCAATCGTGAAACAGGCGATTATAAAGTGTTGGCTAAGAAAACAGTAGTGGACACGCCTGAAAATGAGGAAGTAGAAATTGCCTTAGCAGATGCTCGTCAATTGGATAAACGTATGGAAATCGGCGATATTATCGAAGTGGATGTGACGCCAAAAAACTTCGGTCGCAGTGCAGCCCATACGGCAAAACAATTGTTGATTCAACGCTTGAAAGAAGCAGAACGCAACATTGTCTATGATGAATATTCCAACCGTGAAGGCGATATTTTGACTGGTTTGGTAGAACGTATTGAGGGTCGAAATGTATTCATTAATCTAGGAAAAACTGAGGCGATTTTACCTGTATCTGAGCAAATTCCTAGTGAAAGCTATGCTGTGGGAGACCGCATTAAATGCTACATTGTGGAAGTGAAAAAGACCACAAAAGGGCCTCAAATCATGATTTCCCGTACACATCCAGGTCTATTAAAACGCTTGTTTGAATTAGAAGTACCAGAAATTGCAGAAGGTACAGTGGAATTGAAGTCGGTAGCTCGTGAACCAGGTATGCGTTCTAAAATCGCTGTTGTGTCTCGCGAGGAAGAAGTAGACGCAGTAGGCGCATGTGTAGGTCCTAAAGGACAACGTGTACAAAATATCGTGGATGAGCTAAATGGAGAAAAAATCGATATTGTGAAATGGGATGAAGATCCAGCGGTATATATTGCCAATGCCTTAAGTCCAGCGAAAGTAGTAAGCGTAGTAGCGCGTGATGAAGAAAAAACATCTTCTGTGGTGGTGCCAGATTATCAACTTTCACTAGCTATCGGTAAAGCAGGTCAAAATGCTCGTTTAGCAGCGAAATTAACAAATTGGAAAATCGATATAAAAAGTGAAACACAAGCCGCTGAAGCCGGTGAATATGTGGAATCTGATGATATGATTTCCTTGGATGCTTTTGGAGATGAAGACTAATATGAAACAGAAGTCTCAGCCTATGCGAGTATGTGTGGGATGTGGAGAACTTCGTCCCAAGAAAGAGTTAACACGTGTTGTGTTGAGTCCAACGGGAGAGATTTCTATTGACCCCACAGGTAAAGCCCCTGGACGGGGAGCCTATATGGAAATGAAAGTAGAATGCCTAGACATGGCGTATAAAGCCAAACGATTAGAGCGTTCGTTAAAACATAAAGTTTCACAAGAAATTTATGAATCTTTAAAGGAACAAATATCCCATGAATAAAGAAAAAGTGTTGAATATATTAGGATTAGCACAACGAGCAGGTCGCTTATTATCCGGCGATTTTGTAGTGGAACGGTCCATGAAGCGGCAAGCCTATCCACTGTTGATTATGGCGGAAGATTGTGCGCAGAATAATGCTGAAAAATATATGCACTTAGCCAAGTCTCATCAGGTGCCCCTTCGTTTAGTAGGGACCAAAGAGGAACTAGGTAGAGCATTGGGAAAAGAAATGCGAGCAGTTATATTAGTAAATGATGCTGGATTTGCTAAATCCTTGCTAGCTGAAATAGATAAGAATCAGTAGAGGGGGAATGTAGATGTCCAAAAAAAGAGTATATGAAGTAGCAAAAGACCTAGGTGTAGAAAATAAAGTAGTGATTGATGCTTTAAAAAAGCACAATGTAGAAGTGAAAAGCCATATGAGTACAGTGGAGGATTCACAAGTATCTATGATTAAACAATCGTTAGCAGGTGGCGCTAAACAAGCACAAAGTGAAGCACCAAAAGTAACTCAGCAAGCACCGCAAAAGAAAGTACACGAATACCGTCG
>CAUQZV010000053.1:0-7652 GCA_963522415.1 uncultured Veillonella sp.
CATTTGGATTTTCTACAATGGCTGGTAAATCTCGTTCGTGTTCGTCTTGAATATCCCCCACCAGTTCTTCTAGGATATCTTCCAAACCTACTAAGCCCACCATACCACCGTATTCATCCACCACAACAGCTTGGTATATACGACGTGTCCGCATGTGCTGTAATAGAACAGATAATTTCATCACTTCTGGAATGACAAGAATATTACGGCGTATGGAGCGTAAATCTTTACTCGCCTCTTCGCGGCGTTCCATAAGGTCCTTAATATGGACAAGGCCGATAATATGATCTTTATCTTCTAGGCACAAAGGATATCTCGTGTGGCTTGTAGACGATACAATATGCATGGTCTCTTCAAAACTATCTTGGGTATATACGCATACCACATCTTGTCGAGGAATCATAACTTCCTTCGCAATGCGGTCCACAAAATCGAATACATTGTCGATAAGCTCACCTTCCACATGGTCAATTTCACCTTGTTGATGGCTACGGCTTACCAAGGCACGGATTTCTTCTTCTGTATGCACTAGATCGATTTCTGTACGATACGGTGCTTTAAAAGCTTTCAGTACCGTATTACCAATGCACTCCGCCAAGTACACAAAAGGAATTACTATCTTCCCGGATAAGCGCACAATGGTCACTGTTGTTCCCACATAGCGTTCAGGGAAGGATAGGGCCAGTCCTTTAGGGATAATTTCGCCGAAAATGAGTACCACTACAGCAAATAAAGCTAGCACAATCCATTCCACTACAATAGCATATATAGGGTCATAGAAACCAAACCACCGTAGCAGAGCATCAGCACCATCTTCTACATAACGTCCCACATAAACCGCCAAAACGACGATAAAGAAGAGAATGAAGAAGGTTGACGTATTCATAAACCGTTCCGGCCGTTGGTATAATTCACGTAATTCTTCTTTTTTGCTCTCGCTCAATGTATCCATATCTTCCAGATGTTCTTCTCGTAAACGAGCAAAGGAGAATTTACTTATAACAAACAAACTAATGATCAAAATACAAAAGATGGCAAATAGTATCATGCCACCCGTGACGGGGGTATCGATATAAATCAGTCCTTTCTATATACACTATTTTAACAATACCATACTCTATCTCAAAGTATGTGATTTTTCATACGTAATGTTGTCTACACTATGACCTAAAAGATTAATAACGTGCCATAAAATAACCGGCCTTAAGTATTAATTCCCATGTGCCAATTTAGACAACATGACTATTTTATTGCACTAGTACTAATTACGGTATCCCAATTCAGATAACATACCAGATTTATTGCGCCAGTCTTTTTTCACTTTTACCCATAAATCTAGGAATACTTTTGTAGCCAATAAACGCTCTACATCACCGCGAGCTTGGCGGCCAATAGTTTTTAACATAGCTCCTTGTTTACCGATGATAATCCCTTTTTGGGAATCTCGTTCTACGTAGATAGTAGCTCGTACATAGGTAGTTCCATCATCCCGTGTTTTCATTTCATCCACGTCTACAGCGATGGCGTGGGGAATTTCATCATGGGTCTGCAATAGGATTTTTTCACGTACAATATCAGAGATAATCAAACGTTCCGGCTGATCTGTAATCATGTCATCTGGGAAGTATTTTGGACCTTCCGGTAAATTTTTTTCTAGTAAATTCACTACTTCTTCAATATTGTCTTTTTCTTTCGCAGAAATCGGTACTACCGCCTCAAAAGGATAGCTATTTTCATAGGATACGATAGACTCTAACAAATCTTGTTTTTCCATCGTATCAATTTTGTTCACAATGAGGAACACTGGTACATTCACCTTACGCAATTGCTCAATGACGAAGTTATCCCCAGGACCACGTTTTTCATTCGCTGCTACCACAAATAATACAGCTTCTACTTCACGCAAGGAGTCTACCGCTTGGTCGACCATAAATTCACCTAATTTGTGTTTTGGCTTATGAATCCCTGGTGTATCCATGAACACGATTTGTTTCTTTTCATCTGTATAAACACAAACAATACGGTTTCGTGTTGTTTGCGCTTTATCAGATACGATGACAATTTTATCATCAATCAATGCATTAATTAATGTAGACTTTCCTACATTTGGTCGTCCTACAACGGCTACAAAGCCTGATTTAAATCCTTTTCCACTATTCATTATATGGCATATCCTCTCGTACATAACCTAAATTACCAAGCACAAATTCTTCTTCTGTGCGCATTTCTTTTTTATCTTCATCTGTCATATGGTCATAGCCTAAAATATGTAAACAACTATGAACTGTTAAATAAGCCAATTCTCGGATGAAATCATGATTATACTCTTTCGCTTGCTCTGCCGCTCGCTCTAGGGAAATGACAATATCCCCTAATAACTGTCCTTCTTCCTCGATAGAAGCTTCATCTCCTTCATTGAGGGCAAACGATAACACATCTGTAGGCATATCTTTACCACGGTATTCACGATTTAATTCCTGAATTTTTCCGTTGTTACAGAGGAGCACACTATATTCATCTTCCTCGTGTAATCCATACACACGAGCCACTTCATTACAGCACCGTTGAATGACTTCCTCGTAAGTGCTATTCTGTTCGATTCCCTCATCATAGGAAATACTTACAATCATTCTTGTTTCCCTTTCTCTAAAAGTTGATATTCTTCATAGGCTTTCACAATACGACCTACCAAATCATGACGCACCACATCTTGGTCAGAAAAATAAATACACCGAATCCCTTTGATGCGTTGTAACACTTGCTCTGCTTCAATCAAACCAGATGTTATCTTCGGTGGCAAGTCGATTTGCGTAGGGTCTCCATTGACCACCATTTTCGATTGATACCCTAAGCGAGTTAAAAACATTTTCATCTGTTCTGGCGTCGTATTCTGCCCTTCATCAAGGATAACAAAGGAACGTTCCAAGGTGCGACCACGCATGTAAGCCAATGGTGCTACCTCGATAGTCCCTTGTAAGAGCATCTTCTGCACTCGTTCTACACCGAACATATCATGTAAAGCATCATAGAGAGGACGTAAATAAGGGTCTACTTTTTCTTGTAAATCGCCTGGCAAATACCCTAGCTTTTCCCCTGCCTCTACGGCAGGTCTCGTCAAAATAATACGATCCACTTCACGATTTTTCAAGTAAAATGCTGCCAGTGCAACAGCTAAATAGGTTTTTCCTGTTCCCGCAGGACCAATACCAAAGGTGATCGTATTGCGACGGATACTATCTACATATTGTTTTTGGCCCACTGTTTTAGGAATGATAGGATTCCCCTTCACAGTCACATTGATAGTATCTTCATATAACTGAAAAAGTGATTCTTTTTCGCCTTTCAAGATCATCGTGGTAGCTGTTCGCACATGATGATCAGTGATTTTAATATGATTTTTAAACAAGTATAACAGTACATCTAACACTTCCATTGCTACTTGTACAGATTCCTCTGAACCTGTTATATCCACAATGGTATCTCGATGTAATATATCTACTGTTACTAGTTCTTCTAATACTTTCATATGAGATCCTTGAGGTCCCACGATAGGTCCTACCATGTCATAAGTAGGTATGGTAAATCTCTGATTAGCCATATGCTCCCTTTCACAGAAATTTTTGAACCGCAGCGCCATGTAAATAATCATAGCCGCTGCCTTGAGAAATATCTTCGTCTTCCATAATTTGATCAATCAAATCTTGTACGCACCACCAGCCCATAGACCAATTCGTGAAGATTGTATTTTCCTCTGGCGCACGTCCTACGAGTCGTTGTAATACAATCTTAGGGTCTAGGTAACGTAAAAATTCTACCACTCGTCGAGCGTATTCTTCTGCACTGATTAAGGTAAATTCACCAGCCTCATAATCATGTGCCATTTTCGTATTCTTTACTAAGTATAATGCATGAAGCTTCACTTGGTCTACTTGCAATGCTGATAAAGTTTTTGCCCCTTCAATGACATCGTCCATGGTGTCCCATGGAAGGTTCAGTATCATATGAGCACACACTTCAAATCCATAACGCTTGATGCGCAACACTGCATCGATAAACTCCGCCATCGTATGTCCTCGGTTTACCTTTTGTAATGTATGATAGTTCACCGATTGTAAGCCTAATTCTACATAGATATCAATGCCATATTTGTTTTGTATATCTTTTAAAATATCTAAATAGGCATCATGTACACAGTCCGGACGCGTGGCAATGGCAATGCCTACCACATGTTCTAAGCAAGCTGCTTCCACATACTGGCGAAACTTCTCTGGTGGCAAATAGGTGTTACTAAAATTCTGAAAATACGGTATATATTTATAGGCTTTATATTTTTTCGCAATATGCACCACTGTTTCATCAATTTGCTGTTTCACCGTCATAGAGGCTGGTCGATTTTCATAGCCTGCTCCAATTTCACCACAGAAGGTACATCCACCTACACCTGCTGATCCATCGCGATTAGGGCATGTCAACGGTAATGCCACTGGAATTTTATAAGCCTTTTCCCCATATCGCTCTTTGTAAAAAGCAGATATCATACGATACCGCTTTGGCTTTGTGGTATCACTCATATCACACCTCCTCCCTGATAGTTGAACTAGCAATATGTTCTCGATAATTCAAATTCGTATCTACACATTGTTGAGGACGTATAAAAGGTTTCGTCTCACCTTTTACATCAATGATGACCTCTACAGCATTATAAGACCCCCTTGGAATCCCTAAGTATGGCAATGTAGCACCACACACCTCTATCGTGTGGTAATCTTGTCTCACTTTACGCCACTCCACAAAGGAATAGTTAGAAATGTATTGTCGAACTAATGCTTCCTCACGCCAGAATATCTCGGCATCTTGCATCTCTTGCTTTCTATCCTTAGATAAACCAAATCGTTCATCACGGATTTTCCCATTGAAAGATGTCAATACATCGTAGCGCAGTAAATCACATGCCACTTGGTCCTCTTTCAAGGTGAAGAACTCATAAAGGAATGCTATTTGATCAGCATCATTTAATTTACGGTCTTGATTCCCTTTTTCTAACCATAGCTTGGTCATGTCTTCAAAATAGGCAAAGGCCGATCCTTCTTGGATTAAGCTTTCACTTATGTACCCAAAAACTGTGCGATACCGTTCACTATTATAGAACCGTTCAAACACATCTTCAAAATGTTTTAACATGCGTACATCATCATAAGGCAAGACATGGGTTTGTAATACTTCATAAGGTGCTTTCGGATTGGCAATATACTCGTACTCTGCCATGGAACGCACGCCAGAACCTTTTAATAACTTTAAAAATCCAATCTGCAACGCATGAGGTTGCAAACTGAATAAATCATTGAAAGATTTCTCGAAAATAGCTTTACTTTCGTAAGGCAAACCTACAATTAAATCCATATGCACATGGGTACGCCCAGCATTGATAATTGGTGGTATCACAGATTGAATGCGTCCCCAATCATTGCGCCGATGGATGGCCTCTAAGGTCTTATCATGCGTACTTTGAACGCCTACCTCAATCTGTATTTGACCATGACGAGTAGAACTTAGAATATCTACTTCTTTTTCAGTCATCAATATGGATTCCATTTCCAAGTGAAAGTTCGTCTGTCCCCCATGGTCACGCATCCACTCCATCAATGGAATATGATGATGAGGAGCACAGTTGAACGTACGATCCACAAACTTCACCTGTTTTACATTGTGCTCCACGAACCAAGCTAACTCTTCAAGTACCCGCTCTTGGGGAAAGAATCGTACAGTGTTATGATTTCCAGATAAACAATACTGGCAACTAAAGGGACAACCACGAGAAGATTCATAATAGACAATTTTATTCCCTAAGGTAAGCATATCTTCCTCTGTGTACGGGAATGGTATGGTGCTTAAGTCCTTCACCTCAACGGCCTCTTCAGACCCTTGGATGTTCCCTTGTTCTCTACCTAAGATACCAGGTATGACTGGGTCAACAGGAGAGTGACCTATACGAATTGCTTTCACAAACGAAGTGAAAGCCTCCTCAGCTTCCCCTTGCACAATATAATCGATGTAGGGATGCTCTTCTAATAGTTCCCTAGCTGTATAACTCACCTCTGGACCACCTAATATAATTTTCGTGTTAGGACGAACCGCCTTGATCATAGCACATAGATGCAATGTCATATCGATATTCCAGATATAACAAGCAAAGCCTATTACATCTGCATCTAACGTAGTCACATTATTTAAAATATCTAAAATAGGCATATTAATAGTGTATTCCACTATCTCATATGCCTCATCCTTCATTCTTCCATAAGCCTGCAAATAGCGCAACGCCAAAGAAGAATGTATATATTTTGAATTCAACGTTGAAATAATAACTTTCATTTGTACCTCACTCATCGAATGAAACTAGTTCATCGGCTATTGTTCTATTATATCACATAATACAAACCTCTCCCACATTATAAAATCCAGAGGAACGCAGTTAGGAGTAGCAGCCTTCGTGGCGGCCTTTACTGGCAAAATGATACAAATACAAGAAGAGCACGGCGTGCTCCGAACAAACATTATGAAATACCATTTGTGAGGAGTATGCCGTGTTCTAACGATACTCTGAGAAACGCAGTTAGGTGTAGCAGCCTTTGTGGCGCTCCTTACTGACTAAATAACGCATATACAAGAAGAGCACGACATGTTCCGGAGCAAACCTAACCACTGTATCAGTTTGCGTAGGAATACGTCGTGCTCTTCCCTTTATCTAATTAAGACCGCCACAGGCTGCATAGCCTAATTAGTGACGACCTACAAGCTGCATACTATAAAAAGTAGTATTTTATCATAAAGTATGGTATACTTAACTTGTAAATAAGAAGAGCCATCAACGTGCGCAGGCGTTAGGCTCATCTCAAAGCTTAAAAGAAATGGGCCTAACGTGTGAGGTGGTCAGACCTCTTTACGTTAGGTCATTTTATTATCTATTTCAAGATATCAATAAAATGAATTAGTAATTCCAAAACTAAAATGATCAAATAGAACTTTTCAAACTTGGTCATACCATCACCTCCTCCCATAGTAGGAAGAGATGAGCCTAACAACACGTTAATGACTCTTCTACACACTCATTATTTCACAAAATTATACAAACCGTTGATGAATTTTAAAGTATAATTTCATTTATAGGTAAGGACTATATGCCTATGCTACTCACCATTCCCTGAGGAACGCAGTTAGGAGTAGCAGCCTTTGTGGCACCCCTTACTGACAAAATCATACAAACGCAGAAGACCGTAACATACCCCTGAGCAAACCTAACCACTGTATGGTTTGTGAAGGGGTGTGTTACGGTCTTCCCTTTATCCTATTCAGTTAAAACCGCCAAAAGGCTGCATAGCCTAATTAGTGACGTTTAAATCCCATTTTTTCCATAATGATGAACAGCATAGGAATGATTGCCACCCCAAAGAATGTGGCAGTAATCATACCGAATACTACTGTCACACCCAAGGATGCACGGGCACCAGCACCGGCACCACTTGCCAACATCAATGGTAAACATCCAATGATGAATGCTAAGGACGTCATCAAAATAGGACGTAAACGAATCTTCGCAGCTTCAATAGCGGCATCTACATAATTCATACCTCTTTCATCGACACGAATCTTAG
>CAUQZV010000054.1:0-7572 GCA_963522415.1 uncultured Veillonella sp.
ATGAAGCACGCCCAAATGTAACAGTGGATGCAGCAGCCTTAGCTATAAAAACAGGTAATGCTATTATTCTTCGTGGAGGTAAAGAGGCATACCATACGAGTGAGGCGATGGTACAAGTTATGCAAAGTTCTTTAGAACGTTGTGGCGCCCCTAAGGAACTAGTTCAATTAGTATCTATTCTAGAACGTGAGGCTGTAGGCGAATTGTTAGCACAACGCAAATGGATTGATGTGATGATTCCACGTGGTGGAGCAGGATTAATTCAATTTGTGGTCAACAATAGTAAAATTCCTGTTATAGAAACAGGGAGCGGTGTTGTCCATGGTTATGTGGATGCCACTGCAGATGAAACGATGGCATTACAGGTATTGAAAAATGCAAAACTGTCACGACCATCTGTATGTAATGCAATGGAAACAATTCTGTTACATGAAGGCAGACTACAAGATTTAGGCCCTAAGATTGTATCTATGCTAGAAGAAAAAGGTGTTGCCATCTATGGAGATACACAGATTCAAAGCTTATCTTCTCAAGTGAAACCTGCCACTGAAGACAATTGGTCTACAGAATATAATGACTATGTTGTGAACTTTAAAGTAGTATCTTCCATTGATGATGCTATTACTCATATCAATACATTTGGTACGAAACATTCTGAAATGATTATTACAGAAGACCCAACCGAGGCAGAACGATTTATGAACTTGGTGGATGCCTCCACAGTCTATGTGAATGCATCTACACGATTTACAGATGGTTTTGAATTTGGCTTAGGGGCTGAGATCGGCATTAGTACGCAAAAATTACATGCTCGGGGGCCTATGGGGTTAGATGCGTTGACTAGTTATAAATATTTCGTCTTTGGTCATGGACAGGTACGATGAAATTTAAGTATCTAAAAGCGTACTTTCAGTATATGAAGTCACCTAAAGGGGCTTATGAATGGAAGTCTTATGGCATCGTATTAACCATACTAGGTGTGGTATTACTAGTGTGTATAGGGGCGTGGTTACATGGCAGATAAGAAAAAGAGAATTGGCATTTTGGGAGGCACCTTTAATCCTGTCCATTTAGGGCATTTGATGATTGCAGAAATGGCGTCAGAAGCATTTGACTTGAATCGTGTCATTTTTGTACCAGCAAAGGAACCACCGCATAAAGAGACAGATGTGATTGATGCGAAATATCGGTTAGAAATGGTGCGTGCAGCGGTTTTGGATAATCCGAATTTTGTGGTTTCTGATGTAGAGATGCAGCGAGAAGGAAAATCGTATACCATTGATACATTGCGGTATTTTCATGATGTGTATGGACCATCTACAGAATTTTTCTTTATTGCTGGTACAGATACGATTCAGAACTTACCAACTTGGAAATATATAGAAGAACTGTTAGATATGTGCGAGTTCATCGGGGCTATTCGTCCTGGTGCTACGAACGACATTGGTGAAAGCATCGCATGGCTTACTCAACAAGGCGGTCGCATTCATATATTAGAAGTGCCGGAAATGAAGCTATCTGCTACAGAATTGCGTTATCGATTGCGCCATGGCTTGTCCACTCGATATATGTTGCCGAAAACGGTGTATCAATATATTAAGGAACATAAGATATACAACACGTGAATTTGTCATCATTAAAGATGGAGTTAATTTTGTAGTACCCTATAGAAAGGTATAGGCTAGTGAAGGATATAATGACAATAGAAAGAGTACAACATATTGTGAAAGGTCGGCTTTCATCAAAACGATTTGCCCACACACTAGGGGTGGTGGATATGGCAAAACGATTAGCAAACCACTATGGGGTGCGGGTAGATCAAGCAGAAATGGCAGCACTATTGCATGATGCTATGAAAGAATGTTCCTTAGAAGCTATGCAAGATATGGTGCAACAAGCGCAAATACCAGTGGATAAGGAAATGCTTAGTAATGGTGCTTTATTGCATGGACCAGCAGGTGCTGCCTATGCGAAGCTAATACTACATATCCAAGATGAATCAATTTGTGAAGCCATTCGTGTTCATACATTAGGCAGTACCCATATGAGTGTATTGGATAAGATTATTTTTCTAGCAGATTATATTGAGCCGAATCGTGACTTTCCAGGCGTGGAAGAATTACGGATGTTGGCATTTCAAGATTTGAATGCCGCTGTTGTTCTCGCCTATGATGGAACGATACGTCATTTGCTAGATCAGGGATTAAGCATACATGTGGATACGATTCGAGGTAGAAATAGTGTGTTGTTAGAAAGGTCGGATGTATAAATGGATCAAAAGATACGACGCAAACCACGTCGAAATGGACTGCGTTGGGGACGAATTATAGGAGCCATCATCCTCCTTATAGCAATTGTAGGGGTGGCAGTGTGGGGCATACGCAGTGTAGTAAGTTCCGTATCACAACCTAGTACTACAAGCCAAGAATCACATGCGTTGCCGGTTGTGACGAATACAACCCCTATCGATATGAGCTCTATTAAGACCTCCTATATGTTGGTTGTAGGCGTTGATAAAAGTCAACCACAACAAGCAGATGCACTGTATGTAGTGGCTTTCAATTTAGATGCTAAAACTATGCAAATTATCGGTATACCAAGCAATAGTAAAATTATTAATCGTCATAATGATACGCCCCAACGGATTAATGATATCTATGCACAAGGTGGGATTGAATTGACGAAGGCCGTAGTGGAAGACATGTTCCATATCGTCATCCCTTATTATGCGGTGGTGGATCAAGATAGTTTCCATTCTATGATGAATATTTTTGGTACGCCGAGTTTATATGTGGAACAATCGATGGTACATCGAGATGCAGCTTCTGGTGAAGTGGATATTAATATTCATCAAGGGTATCAGGATTTGACTGATGATACAGCCTTTGGATATATGCGATTCATCAATCATGAAGGGGATACACTAGCACGGACTATGCATCAAGAGCGATTGCTAAAATCTATGTGGGAACGAGAACGTAATCATGTTAGTTTGGGAACGGCTTTTCGCGTGTGGCGACAATGGAGCCATATTAGCACCAATGTAAGCACTTGGGATGGAGTTCGCTTCGTGACGAAAGTGATTGAGTTCCCGAAAGGTAAAGTGCGTTGGTATATTTTACCAGGTTCACCAGAAACGATAGACCATGTGGACTACTGGAATGTAGAACCAGTAGAGTTACAACAATTAGTAGGTATAACGGTAGGCGATATTCCAAGTGATGCAGAGGTAATTCCTGTGATTGGAGATACTCCAAAAGATGGTTCCATGGACGCTGCTAAAGAATCTGGAAAACAATCGAAGGATAAAGAAACAGAGGGCACGAAGGAGAAAGCAGAACCGGGAAGCCCTACAACAAGATAAGGAGTTAGAATGAAACAGAAACAAGATATTTTAGGAACCGTAAAGGTATTAGCACAAGCTGGGTATGATAAAAAGGGCGAAGATATTTCCATTATGGATATGGAAGGTCTTACGATGTTAGGGGATTATTTCTTAGTGGTTACAGCGAACAATGTGAAACATGCACAAAGTGTAGCTGATGCCATTGAAGATGCAGGGGCAGAACAAGGTATGACTGTATTACATCGTGAAGGATATCGTGAAGGAGATTGGATCTTACTTGATTTTGGTGATGTCATTGCCCACGTATTTACAGGTGAATATCGCCATTTCTATGGCTTAGAAGAATTGTGGAAGGATGCACCGAGAGAATCCTTTGAAGGAGTCTAATATGGCTAGTAGTTTATCTGAAAATACTATTGCTACGCTAAAGGTATTGCGTCAAAGTGATCAAGGGTCTTTTTTAGATGGTCAAACAGGCAATACGAATGACGATATTTTGTTGCATAAAGACCAACAAACTAGTGCCGTTGCGATTGGCGATGAAGTGACAGTATTTCTCTACAAAGATCCCAAAGGCCGTTTGACAGCGAGTATGCGTTTACCAGCTATGAAGGAAGGTCAAATTGGTTATGTTGAGGTCATCAATACGACAAATTTTGGCTGTTTCGTAGAGGTGGGAACTGAACGGGGGATTTTTATGCCTCATGCAGAAATGCGTGGACGCCCTCAAAATGGTGAAAAAGTGTGGGTTCGCCTATATAGTGATAAATCTGGTCGTTTAGCGGTGTCCATGGATGTAGATGATGCGATGCGTCGTGCCTCAAAACCGGCTACCGATGCTAAAATTGGAGGCATGGTGAAAGGTGCTATTTACAACATGACTAGCGAAGGTGCCTTTTTGATTACCCCAGAGCGATGGATTGCTTTTATGCATCGTAGTGAAGTGACAAAGCCACTAAAAGTAGGGGAACTTATTGAAGGTCGCATTACTTTTAAGCGTGATGATGGACGTATCAATATTTCTATGCGCCCTGTCAAAGAAGAGGCGTTGGCTATGGATGGTGCAAAAATTATGACCTACTTGGGCAGTCGACATGGACGTATGCCGTATGGTGATAGTACGTCGGCACCTATCATTAAAGATAAATTCAACATCAGCAAGGCTGCTTTTAAACGTGCCTTAGGACATCTGATGAAAGCTGGATTCATTGTGCAAGAAGATGGGTGGACCCTGTTAACAGAGAAAGGGCAGACCACTTTACTAGAGGCAGATGAACAATCTGCTATCGTAGAGGAAACCAAATAGGGGGATATGTCATGAAAATTGTGGTAGTAGGTGCTGGTAAAGTAGGCTACTCCTTGGCGCAGCGATTAGCGCAAGATCAACATGATGTGTATGTCATTGAAAAGAATGGGGATCGCATTAAAAATTTAGAAAATAATTTGGATGTGAACTTAGTTCAAGGTAATGGCAGTAGCATATCCTTATTACAAGAAATTGGTATTGAAGATATGGGCATGTTGATTGCAGTCACTGATTCTGATGAAGTCAATATGTTGGCTTGCATGGTAGGCAAGGCAGCGGGGATTCCTAAGACCATTGCTCGGGTGCGGGATACAGATTATGAAAATGGTACTAATGCAGTGATTCGTGACCGTTTGGGCATTGATCTTTTCATCAATCCTGAAATGGTAACGGCTCAAGAAATTTATAAAATTTTGAAAACTCCAGCCGCCTTAGACGTAGAAGATTTTGCTAGAGGTGCTGTGCGGTTGGTGGAGTTTAAAATTCGTAATAATCACGATATTATGGGGATTCCCTTGCGCTCTTTAACTTTGCCACCGAATGTGCTTGTAGTGGGGATTATGCGCGGTGGGGAAATGATTATTCCTCATGGGGATAGTACCTTGGAATACATGGATAATGTGTTCTTTTTAGGCGCTACGGATAGTATCGATGAAGTGGAGTCTTGGCTCCATGAAACAACAAGACCAACACAAAGGGTTGTTATCATTGGTGCTGGTCTCATTGGACGTAATTTAACAGTTCTCCTAGAACAAGATGGATATGATGTAAAAGTCATCGAGAAAAATCTAGAACGTTGTGAACAATTGGCAGCCATGGTAGATCGGTCCATTGTTATACATGGAGATGGAACAGATATCGACCTCTTAGAAGCAGAAGAAATTAGCGATAATGATGTTATCATTTGTTTAACAGATGATGATAAACTCAACTTATTGGTGGCATTATTAGCAAAACATATGGGGGTACCTAAAGCATTTGTTCGTGTAGGACGATTAGAGTATATTACGTTAATGGAACAGGTAGGCATTGATGTAGCTTTTTCACCAAGATTATTAACATCTGGACAAATTTTACGATTAATACGAGAAGATGAAAATCTTATTAATATTTTTACCTTTGAAGGTTCTAAAGCTGAAGCGGTAGAAATAGAAGTGACAGAAAAAACATCTTTGATTAATAAACATCTAAGAGGTTTGAAGTTACCGGGAAAATCGTTAGTGGGGGCTATTGTCAGAGGACATCAAACTATTGTTCCTAAAGGAGATACATTGTTGCTTGAAGGAGATCATATAGTTATCTTTACATTGCCGGAAAATATTAACACTTTGTTAGCATATATTAATAAATAAAAAGGATTTATGAAAGGAGTAGGAATCATGCGCATTCAAAATATTATGCGAGTCGTTGGACAAGTGATACTCATTTTAGCTTCCTTCATTATGGTTCCTTTTTTCTTTGGTATATTGGATGAAGGGATTGTTTACTACTCGTTTCTTATCACATCATGCATAGCAGGGGGAGTAGGCTTTCTATTATATTATTATGGGACAAATACGAATGTGTATAGTGTGCGAGATGGATTTCTAGTAGTGAGTGCAACTTGGATTTTAGCTTCTATATTTTCTGCATTGCCTTTTTACTTTAGTGGTGTGCTTGAACAATTTGTAGATGCTTTATTTGAGTCTGTATCAGGTATAACGACTACGGGTGCAAGTATGATTGATGATGTCAGTGCTTTGCCTAGGACATTTATTTTGTGGAGAGGTCTCACCAATTGGATTGGTGGTATGGGGATGATTGTATTAGTCCTAGCATTCTTGCGAAATTTAGGGACGGGGGTAGCTCCCTTGGTGGAAGCAGAAGCTTCTGTGCCAAGACCTGGTGTAGTATTACCACGGATTCAATCGATGGCTGGGAATTTGCTTAGAATTTATTTGGTGTTTACCTTTGCTTGTACCTTCTTATTATGGTTAAGTGGTGTTGGCGTATTTGAAGCCATTAATTTTACTTTTGCTACAGTGGCTACAGGAGGCTTATCACCGGTTACAGGCAGTACATTTAAATATGCTGATTCCTATTTAATATGCATTATATTGGTAGTATTTATGATATTAGCAGGTGGCAATTTTGCAGTCTATCAATCTGTATGGCAACGGGGCATCAAAGAGATTTGGAGGGATTTTGAGTATAGAATCTATCTTATCACATTGGCAATTGGCTCAAGTCTAGTTTTATTTGCTTTAATATGGGAAGCTGGAGATGCGAATATTGAACATTTACGAAATGCTATTTTTACACTTGTTTCTATGCAGACAGGGACAGGGTTTGCCATTGCGGATTATAACTTATGGCCTAGCTTAGGACAAATGGTTTTATTTATGGGAATGTTCTTTGGTGGTTGTAGTGGTTCAACTGCAGGGGGACTTAAAATCATACGAATCATTATTCTGGTAAAAAGTAGTATTCTCTATCTACGAAAAGCTATTCACCCCGATATGGTTCAATTGGTACGACTAAAAGATTATGTATTACCTAATAAATGGTTACAAATTACGCAACAGTTCTTTTTTCTTTATATGCTCATCTTTGGGATTTCCTCGGTAATAATCTCTTCAACGGGATTACCTTTGGCAGATGTACTCCCATTAGTAGCAGGAAGTTTGGGGAATGTAGGCCTTGCATTTGGCTCGTTAGGCCCCACAGAAAGTTTTACCATACTGGCTCCCATCGCAAAGATAGTTTGTATTATTGATATGCTGTTAGGACGATTAGAACTATTCACTTTATTAGTGTTATTACACCCAGGTTTTTGGCGAGGATATTTTGCAAAAACAGGGAAAGGATATGGACGATTCGATGGATATCGTAAGAACGCCTCAAGGCTTGTATAAAACAAATTGTTATATTCTGAAAGAAA
>CAUQZV010000055.1:0-7454 GCA_963522415.1 uncultured Veillonella sp.
ATTGATTTACCGTACGAGGTCCTACTTCCTGGGAAACAACAGTACTTTCCACATAATCAGGCATAGGAATAAATTCTTCCATACCATGTAGATGTGCACTGTATAATCCTAATATGATAGCTAACATACATCCAGTTATATATAACTTTTTCATTTATTCACCTAAACGAAAGGTCTACAATTTGTAGACCTTTCTAAAATTATATTAGAATTTGTATTTAGCACCAATCATAGCTTGACGAGCTGGCATTGCGGAACTTCCTGGGCCATAATTACCATAGCTAGTAGTTTCGTATGCTTCGTTCGTTAAGTTTGTCACTGCAACGTATGTTGTTAAATCCTTAGTAACCTCATAGTTTAAATTCCAATCTACTACTACAAAGCGTTTCGATGTAAAGGCTTCTATATTAGAGCCTGTGTAATAGTTTACTAACAATCCAGAAGATACTTTGCCCGCATCATAATTCACATTGAGTGTGTAATGATTTGCAGGACGCAATTTGTTAATACCTGTGTTAATATCACCAGAGTTATTATAGTCCCATGCTGGATTTACTACATAACCTGGTTTTGCAGACCATCTATCTTTTAAATGACTATATGCCACACCAACAGTCCAGTTTTTATTAAGCTTATGATCTACTGTAAGATTAAAAGATGTTTTCTTTTGACTCGCATTCACAGGAACACTTTCAAAACCATTCGGAGTTCTTACTTCAAAGCTAGCAATAGCATTTGACATGTCGGTAAGACTATAGTTTACACCTACAGTGGTTTTCTTGTTAAATATTTTTTGATAGCCTACTGTATATACATTTCCTTTTTCATCCTTTAAGTTTGTTTTTGTTCCATCATAGGCTGAAACATAATCACCACTACGTAATGGACGAAGAACTTTTGTCCAACCAGCATATACTGTACTACCATCATTCAGTTGATATTGTAAGTTTAACGATGGTGTCACTGCATGCGTATAGCCACTTAATGATTTATTAGACTCATTAACATAATCGCTATATCGAACAAATCGAATCGCCGGTGTGATATCTAACTGATCATTTACGTGAATTTTATCTTGCACATAACCATATAAAGAATTACGTTTGACAAATGTTTTTGCTTTTCCTTTTGGTGTTTGATATACATGATCATTTTGATCTTTATCGTAGGAAATATTTCCGATGATATCATGTTTACCTATAGAACGTGCCACTTGTAATTGAATGCCACGCTTTCTCTCATCATAATAATGTCTTGGTTCTTGTGCTTTTCCACCAGTTTTGGCTACCCATTCTTCCAAGGCTGCTTTACTATCACCAGGGAATGGAGCCAAATTCTTAGCAATCCATGCATCTAATAAAGCTCCATCTTTAGCCCCATCTGGGAAATCCTTTGTAAATTGATCTCCAGCTTTGTTAAATGCTAAGTTACTAATTCCATCATCATGTAATACCCAAGCATATTTATCACTACTTAAATATTGATGACTTTGACGATAGAAACGAACAAAGCTTTCCATGTCAGATTGACGATCGAAGGTGTATTTTACATCCACATCATTATTTTTATACTTACTATAGGAATTATAACCAAACCCATCTAAAGCAAACAAATTATGGTATGCAGGGTTCCCTTTTTCATTTTGCACAACTTTATATTTATTTTCGTTATCATAGTCCCCTGAATAGTCTTCATTTAGGATTAACTTACCAGCTTCATCCCGTTCACCAACAGCAGCTTTAAATATAATTTGATTCCAATCTTTTTTGTTCCAATATTTTTGGTTTGGTGTAGAAATCGGATATCCATCTTTGCCTTGTTGATGATTAATAGACACAGTTAAACGTTCTGTATCACTGAAATCCTTATCAAGTCGTACATTAGCGCCTCGCTCATCAAAACGAGAACCACCCAATATTCCAATATCTCCAGTATGTCCATCACGATATTTTGTATCTCCAGACATCACTCGATGTAAGCCTACATAATAGTGTAAAGAGTTATCATTACCTACACTTCCAGAGTAGGCTACATCATAATTATGTTTCCCCCATGTTCCTGTAGAAACATCTACAGTTCCTTGATTGATTGCGCTGCCTGTTCTTGTGATGATGTTGATAACGCCTCCAGTAGCATCAGAACCATATACAGAGGCTCCTGGACCTTTAATCACTTCGATTTTATCTACCGCATTAATATTAATAACTTGGTCAAGATTTACACCTGTAGACTTACTGCCTGACTCACTGCTACCTGCAATACGAGTACTTGCCATATTATCTATACGGCGACCATCCACCATAATAATGACACGAGTATCTCCATTAATAGAAATGCCATTATTAAAGAATTGGAATCCATATTCTCCACCACGATATCCTGGATTTTGGAATGTAATACCAGGGATACGTTTAATGGCTTCTGTTAAATCAGAATAATGACGCTTTTCAATTTCATCACGAGTGATAACTTTTACATCACCACCTGTACGATAGTAAGATTGTTCTGTTACAGTATTACCAAATTGGTCTTTAGAACGATCACCTTTCACTACCTTTGTGTCTAATTGATAATTGTCTAAATGCTCATCAAATGCAGCTTGTACACCGCTGAATGTAGTCAATGCTACACAGGCTAACAGAGCCGCCGAGATACGCTTACTTGTTACTTTCATGAATATACCTCCAAAATTTCGTACGCCCGTACAAATCGTATACTATCTACTGCTTTTATACATTATAAACGCAATAGTATAATTATATCTTATTTCTTCTTTTTTTATCAAATCTTTTATCAAAATAATAGTCTATAGAATTTTTTATATTATATGATAATGACAGTAAATATGAATCTCATATACATCGTCATACAATTCATTAATATACAAATTCCAATAAATTGCTATGTCGACTTCATGTATGCTGAAAAGAGCTACACTAGGTAGCTCTTCTCTATGTGAACCTTTAGAATTTATATTTAGCACCAATCATTGCTTGACGACCTGGCATTGCAGAGCTACCAGAACCATATCTAGAGTTACTTGTTGTTTCATATGCTTCATTTGTCAAGTTTGTTACTGCCACATAAGTAGTTAAATCTTTATTTACATCGTAGTTTAAATTCCAGTCTAATACTAAGAATCGCTTGGATGTAAAGGCAGCTAAATTAGATCCTGTATAGTAGTTCATTAAGAATCCTGAAGACAATTTGCCTGCATCATAATTTACATTTAATGTATAATGGTTTGCTGGGCGCAATTTATTAATACCAGTATTGATGTCACCAGAATCATTATAGCCCCAATCTGGATTCACAACGTATCCTGGTTTTACAGCCCAAGTATCCTTCAAATGACTGTATGCAGCGCCTACAGTCCAATGTTGATTTACTTTGTGATCGATTGTAATGTTAAATGCAGTTTTCTTTTGTTTCGCATTAACAGCAGTACTTTTAAATTTATCTTCTACACGAATTGGGAATGATGCAATAGAATTACTCATATCTGTTAAGCTATAATTTACACCAACAATCGTTTTTTTGTTAAATTCTTTTTGCAAACCTACTGTATATACATTTCCTTTTTCATCTTGCAAAGGAGTTTTGAATTCCCCATAGGTAGACATATAATCGCCTTTACGCAACGGGCGAAGTACCTTAGACCAACCTGCAAATACTGTGCTAGTATCATCAAGTCGATATTGTAGATTTAAGGAAGGTGTCACAACATGTGTGTCGCCACCTAACGATTTTCCGACCTCTGTTGTGTAATCACCATATTTAGCAAATCGTACAGCTGGAGTCACATCAAAATTATCATTTACATGAATTTTATCTTGTACATAACCATATAAGGAGTTACGTTTTAACTCAGATGTCGTACCTACTCCATTGTCTACTTCATAACTAATTTGTGTTGCTTTGTCATAGGTAACATTAGCAATCACATCGTGTTTACCGATAGAACGAGCTACCTGTAATTGGACTCCACGATTTTTTTCAGTATTGTAATCTGTCGGTGCTCCCGCTTTACCACCTGTTTTTGCCAACCACTCTTCAATGGCTGCTTTGGAACCCCCTGGGAATGGAGCTAAGTTTTTAGTAATCCATTCATCTAAGGCAGCTGGATCTGTTGCACCTTGTGGAAAATCTTCGCTGAATTTTTTCTTGATGTCAACACCTGGTACATGCCATTTGTATTTATCTGTTTTAGAGTATGTATGGTTTTGATTGTAGAAACGTACAAAGCTTTCCATATCAGATTGACGGTCAAATGTATATTTTACATCTACATCATTATGTTTGAACTTACTATAAGAATTATATACAAGTCCATCTAATGCAAATAAGTTATGATATCCAGGATTTGCTACATTACCTGATGTAGTGGATTTTGGTTTTAACATACCTTTTTCATCTAATGTTCCTACATCAGCAGCAAAGATAATTCGATTCCAATCTTTTGTGTTCCAATATTGTAAATTGGGAGTGGAAATTGGATACCCATCTTTACCTTGCTTATGATTGATGGAAATTGTCAATCGTTGTGTATCGCTAAAGTCTTTATCGATACGTACATTAGCGCCTCTTTCATCAAAACGAGAACCGCCTAATGTTCCCACTTCACCGGTATGTCCATCACGATATTTTGTATCATCAGATTTAACACGA
This sequence comes from uncultured Veillonella sp., assembly GCA_963522415.1. Lineage (GTDB taxonomy): Bacteria > Bacillota > Negativicutes > Veillonellales > Veillonellaceae > F0422. Next base: position 4,669 of record CAUQZV010000055.1, read on the forward strand.
TTTACACCCACAAAATAATGTAAGGAGTTATCATTTCCTGCACTACCAGAGTAGGTAAAATCATAGCTATGTTTACCCCAAGAACCAGTAGAAACATCAACTGTTCCTTGATGATTATCTCCACCTTTGCGAGTGATAATATTAATGACACCACCAGTTGCATCAGAACCGTAGGCAGAAGCTCCAGGACCTTTGATTACTTCAATTTTGTCTACGGCATTAATATTTGTTACTTGATCTAAGTTAACCCCAGTAGATTTACTGCCTGTTGCACTTCTACCTGCGATACGTGTACTTGTTGCATTATCTACACGACGACCATCTACTAGCACGATAACGCGAGTATCACCATTGATAGAGATACCATTGTTGAAGAATTGGTATCCATATTCACCACCACGGTATCCTGGATTTTGGAATGTAACCCCTGGAATACGTTTGATGGCTTCTGTTAAATCAGCGTAATGACGTTTTTCAATTTCATCACGAGTGATAACTTTTACGTCACCACCTGTACGATAATAAGATTGTTCTGTTACAGTATTACCAAATTGGTCTTTAGAACGATCCCCTTTTACCACCTTTGTGTCTAATTGATAGTTGTCTAAATGCTCATCAAATGCAGCTTGTACACCGCTAAATGTAGTCAATGCTACACAGGCTAACAGAGCCGCAGAAATACGTTTACTTGTTACTTTCATGAATATACCTCCAAAAATTTCGTACACCCATACGAATTGATATATATGTATTGCTTTCAATACATAAAAACATACTGATTGTAATTATACTTCATCGCATCTTCATTTTACAATATTTTTTTCAAATATAACTAAATTTCATAGTTAAGTCATTCTATATTATCTAAATTTATTATGCTACCTTTAGTTTTACATTATACATAATATTTTCCTATAGAATATGTATGCAATCTATGGTACTATGATAACTGAATACACTAAAGGAGGTATCTATGCAACAAACCAATAAAAAAGGTCTTATCACCGCTTTAAGTTGCTATTTTATTTGGGGGCTTTTGCCTATCTACTGGGGTCTTCTCCACCATATATCAGCCTATAGCGTATTGGCACACCGCATTATATGGTCTGCCCTCTTTATGTCCTTTGTGGCTATCGGACTGAATTACAAACAATTTAAGAAAGATTGCCTGCATTTAAGACAGAATATATCTCAAGTAGGTCTACTATTTCTAGCTTCTATCTTCGTCTCTAGTAATTGGGGCTTATACATTTGGGCTATCTCCAATAATCGCGTTATGGATACTAGCTTTGGCTATTACATCAATCCGTTACTAAATGTAGTATTAGGAGTATTGGTATTTAAAGAAGAGCTAACCTTCCCGCAGTGGTGTAGTGTAGGCTTAGCTACCATCGGTATCATCTTCATTTCTCTACAAATGGGAAGCACTCCTGATTTAGCACTTGCCATTGCCTTAACCTTTGGTCTTTACGGCCTAGTGAAGAAAAAACTATTGATCCATCCTTTTACAAGTATCGCTTTTGAAGCTTGGCTTGTAGCCCCTTTAGCACTAGCATACACAACGTATATCGATGCTAGCTCTTGGACAGCGTTTCAAAACGATTCTTATACAGCTGCACTATTTGTAATCTCTGGTTTAACCACCTCGGCACCACTCGTTCTATTTACCTATGGAGCGCGATTATTACCATTAAACCTGTTAGGATTTCTGCAATACCTATCGCCCACCATCGCTTTACTTATTGCCATCTTCTATTTCGGTGAAAGTTTCGATACCAATAAAATGATTGCCTTTTCTTTCATTTGGGTAGCCCTTGGAATCTATACAGCCTCCAATTATACTAAATAAATACAAAACAGCCTGCGCATCATTTGCACAGGCTGTTTACTTTAGTTATTTAAATGTAATGCCATTATATTTCCTAATATTTCATATATCTTGAGAGTATCCTCAAACTCTATATCTTTTGCATACATATTAGAATCTATATATTTTTCCCATATATTTTGCATTCCTATACTATTACGCAATAAATTTAATATATCCTTATATTCTAATACCATCTCATACGTACCTCTGTGACGACTGGTTTCTTGTATTGCTTCACACAGTATGTCTTCATTTATTTTGTCCTTATAAAGTGAATATATCATATACAAATCATAAAAATCCCTTGCTCTTGTTGTTGTAATATTTCTACTTGTAATAGTTTCAAACTTTTCTGCTAAAATTGTTTCTAATGTATATGTCATTATAGGTATTGTTCCAGTTTCTAATATTTTAGAATATGAATAATGCATCTCTTTCGGAATAATAACATCACCGGTTGTAATATCTATATGTAATATAGCATTAACCTTTCCAAGCCTACAACGTATTGTCGCACAAAAGTCTTCATAGACTCCCTTTTCTCTTATAGGCTCTAACTTTAACAATTCATACTCAACATCTGCTTCAATATAAATAGTTAAAATTTCTTTTAAAATATCTCTAATTGTCATTTCATTTACCGGCAAGCCTTTAATTGTTGTATCCATATCCATCGTACTCCTCATATCAACACCAATTAAAGATGATATTAACAAGCCTCCTTTTAAGATAAAATTTTCACAATATTGTGACTTAGACAACTTCTCTAGAACACCCTCAAATAGACACATTTGTAATAATGAATTTGGGTTTACTCCAGTTTTCTTAGATATATTACGAATTGCTCCTTTAATTTGTTCTGCTGTTTTCATAGCATGACCTCCGTATATTGTCTCAATTCATCTTCCATATCTAG
>CAUQZV010000056.1:0-7048 GCA_963522415.1 uncultured Veillonella sp.
TAATAGTTGTTCTAACACAATAATCCTTTCTATTCTAATTCATGTTCAAATGGCTTGATAGCACGTTGTAAAATGCCATGCAAAGAGGCTATCAACACACCATAGTTAACGATGGGAACCCCTTGTACAGAGGCTACATCAATGCGACGTAATACCTCTCGACGTGTCAACATACAGCCACCACAATGAATGATGACATCATACTTAGATACGTCATGAGGGAAATGTCCACCGCTGGTCCACTCTAGTTCTAAGTCTGTGTATCCTTTTACTGTTAGCCATCTTGGAATTTTTACGGTTCCAATATCTTCACATTGTTGACGATGTGTACAACCTTCACTAATCAACACTTTGGAGCCCGCTCGCAATTGGTCTATAGCATGTACACCTGCCACCAAATCTTTTAATTTTCCTTTAAAGCGCGCCATTAAGATAGAAAAACTTGTTAAACCTATCTCCTCCGGCACAATTTGACTCACCGCCTCAAAAGCTTGGGAGTCAGTAATGACTAATTTTGGTGGCTTATGTAGTTGCTCTAATGTCGCTGCTAGTTCTTCTACTTGGCATACCATCGCCATACCGTGATGGTCCAAAATTTCTCGAATCATTTGCACTTGTGGCAAAATAATCCGTCCTTTAGGAGCTGATTCGTCAATAGGACATACTAACACAAATACATCTTTTTCTTCGATATAACCGCCTAATAAAGATTGTACATCCTCATCCACAGGTTTTAATTTACTCAAGGCCTCTAGCAGGGTCATGCGGTTAGCACTATCACTTACATCAGTTATTACCACTTGCGATGTATAAGGTTGTAATTCTCCATATGATTTGATGAAGTCAGCACCTCTATGACCATCTACTTCGTTAATCACTACTAATGTAGGAATATGGCTGCTTTCTAATTGTTGCAACCATTCTATATCTTCTGGTATGGGCTCAATATCTGTACGCAACATATACACGGCTAAATTCATCGTTGGCAATACTTGTTTCGTTTTTTCTACCCGCAACAAGCCTAATTCCGATGTATCATCAATACCTGCCGTATCTACAATCATCACAGGGCCTAATGGCAATAGTTCCATCCCTTTAGACACTGGATCCGTCGTAGTCCCCGCAATGGGAGACACTAAGGAAATCTGTTGCTCTGTTAGCGTGTTAATCAAGGTAGATTTACCTGCATTACAGCGCCCAAAAAAGCCTATGTGCAAGCGATTCCCTCTAGTTGTTTCTAATACCATAGACGTCCTTTCTATTCGCTTTCAATATAGCTAATTAAACGCATCAATTCTTCTTCACTTTTGAAAGAAACCTCGATAGTACCTTGAATTTTTTTCGTATTCTTTAAACGAATATCTACTGGAGTTCCTAAACTATCTTTCAATCGTTGCATTAGCTTGCGCAACTCCGCCGTTGGTTGAGGTTGAGTCGATGTTAAGCGCTTCTTTCCAGTCTGCAGCTCTTTCACCAATTGTTCGACTTGACGAGCATTTAAATCTTTTTCCTTAATCCGTTCTAAGGCTTGCAATTGTAAATGTTCCCCGTCTAGCGCCAACAAGGGTCTTGCTTGACCCACTGTTAACATACTAGTTTCTAACTCTTGTTGTAAGAACTCCGGCAATTGTAATAATCGCACAATGTTGGCTACATAAGAACGACTACGACCTACGGTCATGGCGATTTCTTCCTGTGTTTTTTTGAAAGTATCCATTAAATACTGATACCCAAAGGCTTCCTCAATAGGGTTTAAATTTTGTCGTTGCAAATTTTCTACTAAGGCAATTTCGCTCACTTCTTCTGTCGTATAGTCACGGACTACCACAGGAATTTTAGTTAGCCCCGCTTGTTGACACGCACGCCAACGACGTTCACCAGCTACGATTTCATAATGGTCATCTACTTTGCGAACTGCAATAGGGGCAATCAATCCATGAGCCTGAATCGATGCCACTAGAGTTTCCATATCCTCTTCTGTAAAGCGTTTTCGAGGCTGATTCGGGTTAGGTTGTATTTTAGTAATATCCAGTTCATAGCCACTTTTATGACCATCCTTAAAAGAACCGGACAATCCAAAAGATCCTAATCCTTTACCAAGACCACCTTTTGTTTTTTTAAGCTCCACGCTCAATTACCTCCCGTGCTAAGGCACAATATACTTCAGCCCCTTTAGACCGCTTATCATAGATAACTACTGGCAATCCATGGCTAGGAGCTTCTCCTAATTTCACATTTCGTGGTATCGTTGTGGTGTATACAGCATCGCCAAAGTAATTCGTTACTTCCTCTGCCACTTGTACCGCTAGTTTAGTTCTACCATTATACATGGTCAGTACAACACCCTCTAATTCTAACTCTGTGTTTAGTTCTTCTTGTACTAACTCGATAGTCTTCACCAATTGGCTCACACCCTCTAAGGCATAGAACTCTGTTTGTATAGGGATTAATACGCTATTAGAAGCGGTTAAGGCATTGATTGTCAACATACCCAAGGAAGGAGGACAGTCAATAATAATATAGTCATAGTCATCTACGATAGGTGCCATACATTGTTTCAACGTGTAGCCTTTATCTTCCATCGCTACTAAGTCTACCTCAGCTCCTGCTAAATCGATGGTAGTCGGTGCAATCTGTAATGTATCTATCACGGTGTTTTCTATAATATCTGTGATTGGTACTTCATCCACAAGCATTTCATATACACCTTGTGTGATCTCTTCTTTATCAATCCCTAGACCACTTGTGGCATTCCCTTGAGGATCTAAGTCTAATAAGAGTACTCGTTTCCCTTCTACAGCCAAACAAGCGCTCAAATTAACAGCAGTTGTCGTTTTACCAACACCGCCTTTTTGGTTGGCTACGGCAATAATTCTAGCCATGATTTCACCTCTTTCTTATCGTCTTATCACATTATAACATAGATTATTGTGTTTTTTATGAAAGATACCCGTATTTCCTCATCTTTTTTATATATTTTTACTGTTTCACGTGAAACAGAGCAACGTTTATGTCATTCCATATGTATTTCATTCATTGTTTCACGTGAAACAGTATATATGCAATCGATAAGAATTCCCTACTATACCTTCTTATAGTACGTTACAAGCTATAACATACATAAGCACTAGATCACGCTCCTCCTGGCTAGTTATCTTTTTAACTACGATATACATCAACATACCCTTTAATTGTGCGATACACCTATGACCTTATAGTAATGTTTCACGTGAAACACTGTTCCTATTGTCCGCTTAATTGTTTCACGTGAAACAATCTAGCAATCTATTGGATAATACCCCAAAGAAACTTGTATATACTTCCCAAAAATAATATCTATTATAGAACAAAAAAGGAACGTTGACCCAATCTGTTCAACGTTCCTCTCTAGTCTGTAACACATGATGTCACATGTCACTTATATTTTTATAATATTGTCATACTATTACTTATCAGATAGCATCTCTTTATGCTATCTAATGCTCAATAGATTTTTATAGTAATTAATGTGTAATAGTTTTTATGGCATCTGACACCTAATTACTTTATGCTATGCTATGCGATGCCATAGATAGAAATTGGTATTACTCATCACCCAATAGCCCTTTTACGATGTTCACCGCAGAGATACCATCTTTCGCATAGGAATCAGCTCCAGCTTCATCTGCATAGGCTTGGGACAATACCGCACCGCCTACAAGAACCTTCGCATTGACACCAGCTTCACGTACTGCCGCAATGGTTTCATTAATCATCGGCATCGTTGTAGTCATCAAGGATGCTATACCGATAATTGGTGCATTGTGTTCTTTTGCCGCTGCAACGATTTCTTCTGGTGACACATCTTTGCCTAAGTCTACGATTTGGTATCCATTGTTTTCTAACAAGGCAGATACGATATTCTTACCTAAGTCATGGATATCACCTTTAACTGTGGCTAGGATAATCGTCGCCTTCTTCTCTGCTGTTCCTTCTGGCAACACTTCTTTAATCGTTGTGAACGCCGCTTGCATTGTTTCTGCTGCTAGCATGACTTGTGGCAAGAACGCTTTACCAGATCCGAATCTTTCCCCTACTACTGCCATAGCATCAGATAACCCTCTACGAGTCACCTCTAAAGGATCTAACCCTTGCGCCAAAGCTTCTTTCACCAACGGCACAACAGCCTCTTTTTCACCTTGCTCTACGGCATGTTTAATGCATTCAATAGGGTCATCACTATGGAAAGCTTCCGCTGCAGCTTTCACTTTTTTCGTCACCACTGCATTTTCATCGTCATCACCATATTCCGCAATGAAGTCCGCCGCTGCTGGATCAAATCCCATGAAGGTACGCCCTGTAATGAAAGCTTTTCGTACGATTTCATTCATTGGATTCATGATAGGACATGTCAAACCGTTGCTCAATGCCATCGTCAAGAATTGTGCATTCAAGTACGCCCGTTGTGGTAAACCAAAGGATATATTAGACAAGCCCATCACTGTTGGGAAACCAAATGTTTCGGCATAGAGTTTTAATGTTTTTAAGGTCTCTCTTGCTGCATGTTGGCTACTTGCTAAGGTCAATACCAATGGGTCTAGCAATAAATCATTTGGACGTAAACCATAGTTATACGCTTCCAAGACGATTTCCTTCGCCAAGGACACACGCTCTTCTGCCGTTTCTGGCAATTCTTTTTTACCTAATGGCAAGCACAGTAAGGCTGCACCATAGCGTTTCGCCAATGGCAACACCGCTTCTAATTGTTCTGGCTCTGCGTTAACAGAGTTCAACAATGGCCGACCTGGGTAGGCTTTTAAGCCTGCTTCCATCGCCACTGGATCTAAGGTATCAATGGATAATGGAACCTCTACAAGCATCGTTAATTCTTCGATAGCTCGTTTCATCGTTTCCCCTGGGTCAACGCCTGTTACACCCATATTCACATCTAGCACATCAGCACCTGCTTCTACTTGGGCTAATGCATCTTTCTTTACCATTAAGAAACTGCCTTTACGAATTTCTTCCGCCAATACCTTACGGCCTGTTGGGTTTATGCGTTCCCCGATAATGATTGGTTTTTCTTGCAAGCCCACTTTCACTACACTAGTACGGCTTGTGAAAGCAGTAAACGGTTCTACATAAGCTCGTTCTGCTGGTGTATGTGCTCGTGCCGCTTTAGCGATGGCTTCGATGTGTTTTGGTGTACTACCACAACAAGCCCCTAAATAGGATGCCCCTGCATCGAGGAAACGAGGAGCATATTCACCCATTTCTTCTGGCCCCAATGGGAAGATGGTTTCTTTCCCCACTAATTGTGGCATACCCGCATTGGGCTGAATACTAATTGGCAAATTTGTTACCGCCGCCATACGTTCTACGAGTGGCAATAATTGCTCAGGCCCTAAAGAACAGTTGATACCTACGACGTCTGCTTCCATAGCATCCATCAAGATTGCCGCTACTTCTGGTGGCGTACCCGTGATAGTACGACCATCTTCACTGAAAGAGAACTGACAAATAATTTTTACATCATCTTTTGTTTTTCCTAACTCTTCACGAGCGTCTTTCGCGCCTAATAAAGCTGCACGCATTTCTTGGATGTCGATGATGGTTTCGATAATAATATAATCTACACCAGCGTCGATGAGGACTCTCGCTTGGTCTTTGAAAGTCTCATAAATCTCATCAAATTGAGCTACCCCGAGTGGCGCCATAAAACGACCGCTAGGACCCATATCCCCGGCGACTTTTGCATTCGGGTTAATCTTATCACGAGCCGCTTGTGCTACTTTCACAGCAGCCCGATTAATTTCATCCATACGATGACCCAATTGGTATTCATCCAGTTTTAAAGCTGTCCCACCAAAGGTATTCGTCGTAATAATATCACTACCGTGACGCAAATATTCTGCGTGGATATGTTCCACCACGTCCGGATGTTCTACGTTAAATAATTCTGGACAAGCCCCGTCACCAAGACCTGCTGCTTGCAGCATGGTACCCATGCCGCCATCTATAATATATACCATATGTCCCTCACTTATGTATCAAGCACATTGCTCGCCCAAGGCAATATACTTCGCATGATGATGAAACTCTTCCCCAGTATCAGTACATCACGCTACTTATCTATACATCTAATTATTGTTCTTAATCAAAATCTCTTTGTTAGCATCTTACAGTTATCAGTATGATATAAAGTACCCCTACTACAGATAAGCCATACACAACTACTATAGCAACTTATACTGGTTAACACTGTATACCAATGATAATACTACTAACAGTTATTATACCTTACACAAATATCAATTATGTTGCAAAAAGTATAACTATCATTAGGATATCTTTTCCATATTATTTATCACAAACAGTATATGTATTTAAATACACGAAGTTGTTCCCTTATCTGGTAACTTCCGAGATGCACAATCTACTTGACTGCAAGATGTGCAACCCCGTTGTGTCTTTGGTCCTTCTTCATCAACTGTTTGACAGCCTACGATAGCCGTTACTGATTTACGTGGAAATAGCATACTTGTGTCTGTCACTGTCAATCCAATTTCTTCTGTTTTAATAATCTTAGCAAATTCTTGCTGTACTGTGACTGGCCAATTGCCATAGCCTGGGCTAAAGCGCCATGTCGTTTTAAAACCTTGCTTTTTCGCATCTCGATCAATGAGTTCATTGACTTGATCTGCCACTTGTTCTACTGCCGTTGTGGCCGCTGCATCTACGAGGAGACCTAGTGTAGATTTGCCTTCTTTAAATAAAGCAGAACTACGTTCTTCTACGGCTTCTCCTACTGTAACTGCTAAGACATATACTTTTTTAGCATTTCCTAAATGACGAATGATGCCTGTCGCATCTAGCACCATTGGTGGATCACTGAGTATGGTATGCGTTTCTGGATCGTAATCATAGCATTGGTACACACCTCTAGGTTCTGCCACCAATTGTACTTCTAGGGCAGCTTCTTTCACATACTGCTCTGGAAATCCTTCCGCATGCTTTAATCCGGAGTATCGTTTTATTTCATCTTCATTGAGTTTTGGTAATCGTCCGT
>CAUQZV010000057.1:0-7036 GCA_963522415.1 uncultured Veillonella sp.
GCCGATTGCTCTACCTGCTGAGCTATCGAGGAATAATACAAGAGTTATTATATAGCACTTTCATATAAAATGCAAGTATTTTTTATATATTTTAAATTTTCACTTCGTGTAAATCCATTATATTCGCTAAAAACTCGGAATTATCTAGCTTGCTAGATTGCATAGCATCTTCGATAGCTTCACTCATTAGCTCAGCTGCCAAGGTGCCTACCACATTCACATCAGCTACTATAGGTCTACTTGTGCCACACAGGCTTTCACTGGCAACAGAATGTTCACAATGGACAACACCATTTCCATATTCTGTATCAACCTCGGTACCAGCACAAGGTGTACCACTATTGTCTCCCACACTTTCAGCAACCCTTGTCACAGAAAAAGCATAGATGGTATCTCCATCAGACAAAGTCCCTACCGGTCGAATAGAGCATGCATAGCCATTCGTAGCCATCATGGCAATCTTAGTTAATTCACCTTTATGAAAAGCAGCATTTGTCACGATAGCACCGATGGTAGTGTTTCCTTTTTCCATACCTAGAACCGCTTCACATTGGGAATGACCATCCTGTAACGAATCATTCCCCTCGCTAGATTTCAAAGATGTACCTAACATAGGTTTACTTTCACTAATTCCCTCATATTGGTCAAACATCAGCTGACAAGCATCCAATATATGCTGGCGCCCTTTATCCATGACACCCCCTAGAGCATGTCCATGACGATCATATACATTGCCGAAGGCATTCACCACCACGACGGCGCCCACCACGAGGTCCCCTAGTTTTGCCGCCGCATAACCGATACCACCCTTCATAGCCCGTTCCATTCCGCATACCTTGCCTACGGTCGCCCCTGTACCAGCCCCCACATTGCCAGACATAGGTTCTGTACTTGTGAAAGTCCTTTCACAAGCATCACGGGCCATCTCTACCGTAGGACGTGCCTTCGGATTTCCATAGGATAAATCGTAAATATCACTTTGGCAAACAATTGGTACCACCCCATAAGCGGTAGGAAACCCTATATTTCGTGCTTCTAAGGATTGCATGACCCCATCGCTGGCGCAGAGACCAAAGGCAGATCCTCCACCTAAAACCAAGGCATTCACTGGCGTTGGCGCCGTCGTTGGATCTAGGACACCACTTTCACGGGCAGCAGGACCGCCGCCGCTAATATGCATCCCTCCTTGAGCACCCTGAGGAAAACGCAATACGGTCAAACCCGTTTTACTAACCGCATCCGTAGCATTCCCTACCTTTACAAAATCTATTTCATTCCAAGATATTCGTTTCATAGTCGTCCACTACTCCTGTCTTATCATTGTTTGCACTTAGTATCCTAAAGGGGTACAAACTGTCCACTTTAGATTGTAATTTCATTAATGTGTTTGTTAGACTGCTTTTAAATTTACTCACAGCTACAGACATGACAATACCGACTTCCATTTTCCTACATTAGATATCAATCCTATGGAATTTAAACCTTTCTACTAACAGGCATCACCTGTATATCTACCACCAGTATTTCATAGGCACCAAAATCTGACTCAAGTTCCTAACATACGCCATACCATTCCAATATAACGTAAATATACCCCCATCATAGCACAAACAGGTACCTCTTTCTACTAGAGATACCTGTTGATGATTAGTTATGTGCTTCTACTTTCAAAATCGCTTCAGTCAATAATTCTTCTGTTACTACATAAGGGCTTATGACCACATCACGAACGGAGGCTGCTTTTTTCACGATCATCGGGATATGCTCTGTGGTTAATCCCATGTCTGAAAGTTTCGTAGGCCACCCAATTTGACGATACACTGGCAACCAGCGACTTAACTCGTCATCTTGCTTGTCTGCTGCAAATAACACCAATAAACCATAGGCCACCATTTCCCCATGAAGGTGGTTTTCTTCTGTATGAGGGTCTTCGGCACAACCGTAGCACACAGCGTGAGCAATAGTACTGTTAAAATCCCCTGGCATACATCCAGAAACGATACCTGTCGTGAGCACTACGGCCATCACCAATTCATCAAAGAGGCGATTGCGTTCCCCTTGTTCATTGGACGTAAGAGCTTCACGACCATGTGCAAAAATTGGTTCCGCACACATCTTAGATAAAGACAAGCCTACTTGTACATTATAAGACAAATCTCGACCACGTGTAGCCATATGCGTTTCATAATGTTTCGCAATGGTGTCACCCATACCTGCCCAGAAATATTGACTTGGGGCTTTCACCAAAATGTCTGCATCGATGAACGTATGCACTGCTGGACGTTTCATAAAAGCAACACTATCAAAAGTATGGTCTACGCTATAGATAGCAATGGCCTCAGATGTAGCTGCGCAGGTAGCTGCAATAGTAGGCACTGTGATGACAGGAATATCTCCTAATTCAATACTCGTTAATTTTGTAGTATCTAGGGCTTTACCGCCACCCACACCGATGAGGAAGTCTGCCGCTTGCAAGGATTCCTTTCTCGCCAATTCATTCGTTACAGCGTACGCACATTCACCGCCAAAATGCACCACTTCTAGTACCTCAACCCCTGCTTTTTCTAAAGCCGGTTGCAAGAAAGGTAATGCCACGGATAACGATGTATCCCCACCGATAATGACAGTTTTCTTACCTAATTGTTTTGTGTAATCTCCAATAGTGTCAAAAATTTCATGTCCTCCAAAGCTATAGCTTGGCAATGTATGTACAGGTCTCATCCAATCATCCTTTCTGCGAGTCCACTTAGGGCGTACCATTGTATGTTAAAACGTAATACAAAGTATTATAGGACCATTGGAAAGAAATTGCAATCACTATAGGAGAACCATATACATGGTACTATGGTTATACCCCACACCTATGAACGTCTTAACACACTCGATTGACAGGTTCCTCTTGTAAGAATGCCACGATATTATCCATCACAATATGCGCCCGTGTCACAAATGCTTCTTGGCTCGCAAAGGCAATATGCGGTGTTAACACTGTACGAGGTGCATCACATAATGGGTGATCTGTTGGGATTGGCGGTTCAACTTCAAACACATCGATGCCAGCTCCTCGTAATTTGCCTGCATGTAAGGCTTTCGCCAACGCTTCATTATCCACTACAGGACCACGTGCTGTATTAATCAATACCGCTGTATCTTTCATCATATCAATGCGTTTTGCATTGATTAAATGGCGTGTAGCATCATTTAACGGTACATGCAAGGATAAAATATCCGACTCTCGCACTACTGTGTCTAAATCAGCAAAGGCAAAGCCTTCTGCTACTAATTCTGGTTTCTCTGAACGATTGTAAGCAAGTACGTGGCAACCAAAGGCCTTGGCAATACGAGCGACAGCCACACCGATAGCCCCCATACCTACAACACCAAAGGTTTTACCGTGCAGTTCAAATCCAAGCAGTCCATCTTTAGTGCCACCTGTACGTGTACGTCCATCGCAAGGTAACACATTACGCATGACAGAAATAGCAAGACCAAACACTAACTCTGCTACGGCTTGTGTTGAATAGCCTGCTGCATTGCTCACAACGATACCTTTTTCACAACACGCATTTAAATCCACATGGTCCACTCCTGTGAAAGCCACAGAAATAAACTCTAAGTTTGGACATTGGCGAATAATCTCGCCAGACAAAGGTTGGTTCGCTAAGATAATGATAGATGCTTCACGAACACGGTCCAATAACTTTACTTGGTCCATTTCCTTCGTACCATGCACAACCAATTCATAGCCTTGTGCCTTGAATGGCTCTGCTAAAGATTGCAATAATTCTTCGGCTACTCCTAATGGTTCCATGACACAAATTTGTTTCATACTCTTACCTCACTATATTTTATAACATGCAACTACTAGGGAATATTCCCTATGGTTTAGACTCATTAATTTGTCAAACTACGGACTGGTGCCGGAATACGACCACCACGGCGAATAAACTCTTCAGAGCTAAATGGATGAACCTTAATAATCGGTGCATATCCTAAAAGACCACCAAACTCTACAATGTCTCCTACTGTCTTATTCGGTACTGGAATGAGTCGTACAGCTGTCGTTTTATTATTAATCATACCGATAGCCGCTTCATCCGCAATGATTGCAGAAATAGTCGCTGCGGAAGTATCCCCTGGAACAGCAATCATATCTAACCCAACAGAGCATACACAAGTCATAGCTTCTAATTTATCTAGAGATAAACTACCTAATGTAACCGCATCAATCATGCCCTTATCTTCGCTGACAGGAATGAAAGCACCACTTAATCCACCTACGTGAGACGATGCCATAAGCCCTCCTTTTTTCACCGCATCATTCAACAAGGCTAAGGCCGCTGTTGTACCATGGGTGCCACAGGCTTCAAGCCCCATTTCTTCTAACACATGTGCCACGGAGTCCCCTACGGCAGGTGTTGGCGCCAAGGAAATATCGATGATGCCAAATTGTTTATTCAACCTACGGGATGCTTCTTGTGCCACTAATTGCCCCACACGAGTAATTTTGAAAGCTGTTCGCTTAATAGTTTCTGCCACCACATCAAATGGTTCGCCTTTCACAGATTCCAAAGCATGTTTCACCACCCCAGGACCGCTGACACCTACACTAATTGTAGTCTGCCCTTCTGTGACCCCATGAAACGCGCCTGCCATAAATGGATTATCTTCTACAGGGTTGCAAAAAATAACAAGTTTCGCACACCCCAAAGCATCTCTGTCTGCTGTGAGACGAGCCGTTTCTTTCACAATATGTCCCATTTCAGCCACTGCGTTCATATTGATACCAGCCTTTGTAGAGCCAATACCTACAGAACTACACACGATATCTGTGGTTGCTAGAGCCTCTGGAATGGAGGCAATGAGCTTGCGATCTCCTTCTGTATACCCTTTCGACACCAAAGCAGAGAAACCACCGATGAAATTTACGCCTACCGCTTTTGCTGCTTTATCTAAGGCACGAGCAATAGGCACATAGTTGGGCAAATTAGAAGCTCCACCAATTAAAGAAATAGGCGTTACAGAAATACGCTTGTTAATAATTGGCACCCCTAGTTCACGCTCTAAGTCTTCCCCTGTTTTCACAAGGTACTCCGCTTCTTTTGTAATATGGTCATAAATACGAGTGCACATGCGATCGCCATCTTCAGAGACACATCCTAATAGACTAATCCCCATGGTTATGGTCCGCACATCTAGTTTATTATCTTGAATCATCCGATTCGTTTCTAAAATATTTTCTATACTTAACATAGGTACCCTCGCTTATCCCACACGATGCATACTTAAAAAGATGGCTGCATTTTGAGCCAAAATTTGAACACCTAACCGTTCACCTTCTGCTACTAGCGCTTTTTGGATACCACTTAGATCAGCGGAGTCACTCACTTCACACATCATAATCATATTAAAGATACCATCCAAAATCGTTTGGTTAATGGACACTACATTTACTTCATTGTCCGCTAACACACGGGTAACTCCCGCAATAATACCTACTCTATCTTGTCCTACCACTGTCACAACTAATTTCATACTTTCATCTCCTATTAAATGTGTATTAATTTTAGCTTTATTATAAATTATCATCATATAAATTTCAATAAATATATAAAAATCCTTGACTTTCACTATAAACTATGAAATAATAATACGATTTGTGAAACAAGGAGGTTCCTATGGCAGATGATCGTTTAATTGTAGCCTTAGATGTGTCCTCAATGGAGGCGATGCAATCCATCGTAACATCCCTAGGCGATTCCGTCAGCTATTACAAAGTTGGCATGGAACTATTCTATGCAGCAGGCGAACAAACTGTAGCCTATTTGCGAGACCACAATAAATCTGTATTTCTTGACTTGAAATTACATGATATCCCGAACACTGTGGCTCACGGCATTAAATCCTTAACACGGTTAGGGGCAAAGCTCATCACCATTCATAGCCAAGGTGGCAAGGTGATGATGGAAGCCGCTATGAAAGCGGCCAAGGAACAAGCAGAAGAGCTCGGCGTGGAGCGTCCAAAGCTATTGGCTATCACAGCCCTAACGAGCTTTGATGATGAAAGCTGGTCCGCTATTGGTGGGTCTTTACCAATTTCAGAGCATGTTGTGAAGTTAGCGAAGCTAGCCAAAGAGGCTGGTGTAGATGGCGTTGTCGCTTCTCCATTAGAAGCAAAACTGATTCGTGAAGCCTGCGGAGAAGATTTCTTAATCGTTACCCCTGGTATTCGCCCATCCTTTGCAGCTACCAACGACCAAAAACGTATCGCTACACCAAGTAGCGCACTACAAGATGGAGCCTCTCGCATTGTAGTAGGTCGACCAATTACACAGTCGGAGAACCCACAAGAAGCAGTTCGTTTAATTATTGAGGAAATGGAGACAGTTCAAAAATGATGACAGAAGACAATGTAAAACAATTATTGATCGATACACAAGCTATTTTAGAAGGACATTTCTTGTTAACGTCCGGACTTCACAGCCCTATGTATGTGGAAAAGTTTAACGTTTTATCCCATCCAAAATACACAGAGCAATTATGCCAAGAATTAGCTCGCCGTTTTGAAGACCAAAACGTAGAACTTGTGATTGGACCTATGACTGGTGGCATCTTGTTGGCCCACGAAGTAGGTAAGGCTTTAGGCACTCGTGCTATCTTTACAGAACGAGAAAAAGGTAAAATGACATTGCGCCGTGGATTCCGCATTGAAAAAGGACAACGTGTTCTCATCGTAGAAGACATTGTGACTACAGGCGGATCTGTTCGTGAAGTTGTTGACGTAGTGAACGAAGCTGGCGGCGAAATCGTTGGCGTAGGCCTTCTTGTAAACCGCAGCGGTGGTAAAGCTGACTTCGGTGTACCAAATGACAAAGTACAAGCCTTGTTGAACTTAACTGTACCAACATTTGAAGCTGATGCATGCCCACTTTGCCAAAATGGCACACCGATGACAGAACGTGGTAGTAAACATATTAAATAAAAGGCTCTCTGTCAAATGTTGGGGTATTCACCCTACGAGTCTTCTTTGGCACCA
>CAUQZV010000058.1:0-6958 GCA_963522415.1 uncultured Veillonella sp.
CTATGATCGTGAAAAGGATACAAGATACCCTAAAACAGAAGACTCATCTGATGAAATAGAAGTGGAAACAGATGCGGTGATAGAAACTCAGGAGGCAATATCCCGTGCAACGGCGGTAGAAGTATCAGGAGCTAATGTAGTCGATGTAGAGTCTATGGGACCATCAGAGTCAATGATAGATACAGAAGAATTAGAAGCCATGGAGCCTAGTAAAGATGTGACTATTATGCAGCCTCTAATGGAAGACTATGAGGATGAAGAAGCGTATATTCCGGAGCCTCACATCCGTGAAGATGAAGTAGTGATGAGTACTTCCGAAGTAGAATCAGTAGTGGCACCTCAGATGGTAGATAGTGCAGAAGCAGCTGCAGAGGATACATCAGGAGAGATATATACTACAGATGTAGATGAAGAGCCCCATGTTACAGAGGTATTTACCGAGTTGGAACCTATAACTCCACCATCATTTTTGCAAACTACTAATTATGTAGGGTCCTTGGTAGAAGTACCAACCATTGAAACGACGAAAGAAGATACTGCAGCAGTAGCTGTGAACACGGATGGTGTGGCGCGTCCTAGGACGATAGAAAAGCCTTATCAATATCCTCCGTTGACGATGCTTTCACAGGGAAAATCCAATCCTGTGACCAGTGAAGAAGTGGCTCATAATGCAGTCTTGCTAGAAGAAACATTAGATAATTTTGGTATTACAGCAAAAGTGGTGAATGCCACCCAAGGTCCAACGGTAACACGTTATGAATTAGAACCTGCGAAAGGGACAAAAGTAAGCCGAATTATGGGTTTACAAGATGATTTAAAAATGAGCTTGGCAGCCGTTGATATTCGCATGGAAGCACCTATACCAGGAAAGTCTGCAGTAGGCATTGAAATTCCTAATAAAAATGTGTCTTCTGTTCATTTACGAGATGTATTGGACTGTGAAGAGTTCCAACAAGCGAGTGGTGGTATTCCGGTGGGCCTTGGTAAAGATATTGCAGACATGCCGGTTATTACGGACTTGGCTAAAATGCCACATCTATTGGTGGCTGGATCCACGGGTTCTGGTAAATCTGTTTGTGTCAATACATTGATCTCTAGCATCTTGTTTAGTCGTAAGCCAGATGAAGTGAAACTGATTTTGGTGGACCCTAAAATGGTAGAGTTATCCGTGTATAACGGTATTCCACATTTGATGTTGCCAGTGGTAACAGATATGAATAAAGCAGCTGCTGTATTACGATGGGCAGTTCGTGAAATGGATGCTCGCTATATGACATTAGCCGCAGCAGGCGTGCGTAACGTGGCTAGCTATAATAAGCAAAATCCAACCAAATCGATGCCTCTCATTTTAATTATTATCGATGAGTTAGCTGATTTGATGATGACCAATCCAGATGTGGAAGAATCTATTGACCGATTAGCCGCAAAAGCACGTGCCGCAGGGATTCATATGGTATTAGCAACGCAACGTCCATCGGTGGATGTGATTACAGGTAAAATTAAAGCTAATGTGCCGAGTCGTATTGCTTTCACAGTGGCTACTCAAATTGATTCTCGCACCATTTTGGACCAAGCAGGAGCAGAACGTCTATTAGGTCGTGGCGATATGTTATTTAATCCTATAGGAGCGAATAAACCAATTCGTATTCAAGGGGCCTTCATTTCTGATGAAGAAGTGGAAGAATTGATTGCTTTTGTCAAAGGACAAGGTCAGCCAGAATATGATGAAGTGATGATGGCAGAAACAGATAAAGGTGCTGAAAGTTCTGATGCCGTCAGCAGTGATGAGGAACAAGATGAATTGTTGGAACGAGCTGTACAAATTGTACTAGAACAACGTAGTGCGTCAGCCTCTATTTTGCAACGTAGATTGCGAGTTGGTTTTTCTAGAGCCGGTCGTTTAATTGATACCATGCAAGATATGAAAATTATTGGTCCTCCTACGAATAGTAGTAAAGGTCGCGATATTTTAATGGGAGAAGATCAAATTAGAGAATTATATTTCCCAAATTTTACAGTAGATTAGAGTAGTGTGCCATTTGCGTTATGTAGATGGCACCTATATGTATAGGAGGTTCTATGGCATCGATTGGCGAAGAACTTAGACGTGAGCGTCAACGACGCGGTTTAACATTAGAACAAATTGAAGATGTATTACATATAAAAGTAGCTTACCTACATGCCTTGGAGCATGATGAGTTTAGTCGTATTCCAGGTAGTGTGTACACCAAAGGGTTCATTAAAAATTATAGTGAACTACTGGGCTTAGATAGCCGTCAATTGGTGGATACTTTCAAGAATAGAATGGGTGAATCCTTGACGATTCCTAAACGCAGAATGGTATCAAAAGAACAAGAGAAGGCAGATGCCTTTCGAGAACAGGAATTGATTGAGGCGCCGAAACAGCGGTTAACCTATGAAAGTCGCAAGGCAAAACGACAAAAAACGATGATGATAGAACGATTTGTAGTAGGTGGTATTTTGTTGTTAATTATTCTATTTTTAGGTTGGCTATTTTTCGTGTAATACAGTATAAGGAATACTATGAAAGAACAATATTTAATTACTACAAAAGCAGAAATGGACGAACGAGGGTGGGCTGAACTTGATTTTGTCATTATCAGCGGAGATGCCTATGTGGATCATCCTTCCTTCGCTCCTACTGTAATTGGTAGATTATTAGAGTCCTATGGATATCGAGTCGGTATTATAGCTCAGCCAGACTGGAATGATGTGAATGCCTTTAAGGCGTTAGGAAAGCCTCGATTGGCATCCTTAGTGACAGCAGGTAATTTAGACAGTATGCTCAATAAATTTACAGCAGCCAAGAAACATCGCCGTGATGATGGGTATTCTCCAGGTGGTGAATCTGGGCGGCGTCCAGACAGAGCTACAGTGGTGTATGCCAATCGTATGCGGGAGGCTTTCAAGGGGGTCCCAGTTGTTATTGGTGGCATTGAAGCTAGTTTGCGACGATTTGCCCATTATGATTATTGGTCCGATACGGTGCGCCGCTCTATTTTGATGGATAGTAAAGCAGATGTTCTTATCTATGGTATGGGAGAAAAGCAAATTCGTGAAATCGCCGAAGCCTTAGATAAAGACCAATTACAAAAAAGATTACCTGCCATCAAAGGGATTTGTTATGTTGCCAACACCGTGCCAGAGAATGCTATTGAATGCCCATCTTACGAAGCTATATCAGCAGACAAAGAAATCTTTGCTAAAGCCTTTAAAATGCAATTTGATGAGCAAGATCCATACTATGGGAAAACAGTGGTGCAAGGACATGGCAATCGGTATATTGTACAGAATAGTCCAGCCTTACCATTAACACAGGAAGAAATGGACCATGTCTATAGTTTACCCTATACGAGAAAATGGCATCCTATGTATGATGCGGCTGGTGGAGTACCTGCCTTAGCAGAAGTGCAGTTCAGTATTACTAGCCATCGTGGTTGTTTTGGTAGTTGTTCTTTCTGTGCTATTACAAGCCATCAAGGACGAATTATTCAAAATCGTAGTCATCAGTCGATTTTGGATGAGGCTCACCGCATGACTACCATGGATGGGTTTAAAGGGTATATTCACGATGTAGGAGGCCCTACGGCAAACTTCCGTCATGTTGCTTGCGATAAACAGTTGAAAGTAGGTGCTTGTAAGGGGAAAACATGTGCTGCGCCCAAAGCATGTCCTCAGTTAAATACGAATCATGATGACTATGTGAGCATTTTGCGAAAAGTACGTAATGTAAAAGGTGTAAAAAAAGTATTCGTTCGCTCTGGGTTACGTTATGACTATGTATTGGATGATAATAACAAAGACTTCGTTCGTGAATTGTGCGAACATCACGTGAGTGGTCAATTAAAAGTTGCCCCTGAACATGTATCCGAGCATGTAACGACTATCATGGGGAAAGCCAATAAAAGTTACTTCTTAAAATTTAAATCTTGGTTTGATGAGGCGAATCGCAAATTAGGTAAACAACAATTTTTGGTGCCTTATTTTATGAGTTCGCATCCAGGCTGTACATTAGAAGATGCTATTGAATTGGCAGAATTTTTGCGAGATCAAAACATGACTCCAGAACAGGTGCAAGATTTTATTCCTACTCCAGGTAGCTTATCGACCGCCATGTATTACACAGGAATCAATCCCCTTACAGGTGAGCCTG
The DNA here is from genome assembly GCA_963522415.1 of uncultured Veillonella sp. Lineage (GTDB taxonomy): Bacteria > Bacillota > Negativicutes > Veillonellales > Veillonellaceae > F0422. The sequence continues at coordinate 4,175 of CAUQZV010000058.1, forward strand.
TATATGTGGCTAAAAAAGGCAGAGATAAAGCTATGCAACGAGCCTTGATGCAATATAAACGAGAAGATAATTACGAATTAGTAAAAGAAGCATTAATCAAAGCAAATCGCAGGGATTTAATCGGTTTTGGACCATTGTGTTTGATTCCTCCGCGATGTATAAAACGGAATGCATCAAAATCTGATAGTACTAGAACTTCAGTTAAGGGTGGAGTGAAACCAACAGGTAGAGGAAAAGGGTCTGTGCAAGGGGAACAACGTACAAATAGTGGTTCTAAAATTGGTATGGGAAATCGAAAAAATAAAGGAATGAAAAAAAGGAATTTTGGCTAGGTATCTCTAATAGGTAAAGGAGGTGAATCTATGAAACGCTTACGATTGCTTGTGGTGTATTTACTGGTAGTAGTAGGTATGTTTACTATAGGCTTGTGGATCAATGATATGAAACAAGATCAAGTGGATCAACGTGTAATTTCTACAAGAGCAGAAATTACTATCTATACAGATGGGGATCCTGAAGTCATGACGGCTATAGGACAGGCTTACGAAAGAGAGGCACAAGTAAGAGTGCATGTTATCCCCATACCGCAGAACCAAATGGGTACACGGTTAGCGTTGCCAGAGGCAGAGCAACAAGGGGATCTTGTGATTTCCACAAAATCCAATCTCAGTGAAGGGGTTGAGCATGGGGCCTTTCGTAGATTGCCAATTACTTTAACTTATTTGGTAGATACAGTATTCCACGGTCCGGATGAGCAATGGGTAGGGATATGGTATGATCCTTATGTCTTAGCATTACACGATACCTTCTATAGCAGTCAGGGAAAATATGTAAACACTTGGTTTTCCTTAGCTTATACGGGCCCATGGCGTATAGCGATTATTGATTTTGTAGCCGATGCATCGTCCACTACTTTATTGAATAGTTTTGGTGCTATCTATGGACTAGATGGTGCTATCTCCTATTTTGATAGTTTGCGGCCACGTATTGTGCAGTATGCAAAAGCCTTGCCATCTTCAGTGCGCATGGCTGCTATTGGAGATGTACAGGTCAGTGTAGGACATTATTCGGATGCCAAATTGTATGAGGTTCATAAATATCCTTTGACGATTCTATATCCTAGGGAAGGTACTCCTTATGATTTGATGGGCGTAGGGATTCTAAAAGGATCCAGTAATGTTGGTGAAAGTGAAGCGTTTGTGAGTTGGCTACTTTCAGAACGGGTGCAAGCCGTATTGAAAGAGGGGGATAGGTATTATTTGCCAACTAGAGAAACAGTGGAATCTCATAAAGACCGACAGGGCAATCACCTTGTGTTATGGAATGCAGGGATTGTGAAAGAAGACCAAGATAAAATATTACAAGAATGGATACGACAAGTGCGTTTTAGAAAGGATACACCATGAGTAAGTTGTTAGGTTATATTAGTTTAGGTTGCGCCAAGAATTTGGTGGATACAGAGGTGATGCTAGGGGCTTTACAAGATAATGGCTATGAAATCACAGAAGAGTTAGAAAAAGCAGAAATTATTATTATCAACACATGCACATTTATCGAGAAAGCAAAAGAAGAATCGATTAATACTATATTAGATGCTGGTCAATATAAACAATATGGAGACTGTAAAGGCCTTATCGTAGCGGGCTGTTTAAGTCAGCAATACCAAGAAGAATTGTTTACAGAAATTCCAGAAATTGATGCCCTTATTGGAACAGGATCTTGGAATCGTATCATGGAAGCTGTGGAGGCTATTCAACACGGTCAACGTATTTGTATTATGGATAGCATGACAAATATGTATGATGAAGGTATGCCACGGATGATGACCACACCGGACTATAGTGCGTATGTAAAAATTTCTGAAGGTTGCAATAATGGATGTACGTTCTGTATCATTCCCAAAGTACGTGGTGTCTATCGCAGTCGATCTATGGAGTCTATTGAACGAGAGGTGCAACAGCTTGCAGAAGCTGGTGTGAAAGAAGTAGTATTAATTGCTCAAGATACAACGTATTATGGAGCTGATTTGAACAATGGTACACCGCTACTTTCAGAGTTGTTGAAACGATTGGCGAAGATTGAAGGCATCGAATGGATTCGTATGTTGTACTTGTATCCAAAACATTTCTCTGATGAATTGCTAGAAACAATCATGACAGAACCAAAGGTGTGTAAGTATATCGATATGCCTCTACAGCATATTAACAATACTGTGTTACAACGTATGAACCGTAAGGATACGCGGGAAAATATTGTGGCCTTGTTACATAAAATCCGCAATCGCAGTGAACATATTACATTGCGCACATCCCTTATTGTAGGGTTCCCTGGAGAAACAGAAGAACAATTCCAAGAGTTGGCAGACTTTGTCAAAGATATTCGATTTGACCACATGGGTGTATTTACGTACTCTCAAGAGGATGGTACGCCAGCAGGTGTGATGGATGACCAAATTCCAGAGGAAGTGAAAGAAGAACGGTACCATACATTAATGGCGATCCAAGCACAAGTTTCAGAGGAACATAATCGTGACTTAGAGGGAACGATTCATCAAGGCCTAATTGAAGCCATCGATGAAGTAGAGCCGGGAAAATTTTTGGCTCGTGGGCGTTTGCAAATGCAGGCTCCAGATGTAGATGGTAACATGTATGTAGAAGATGTAACAGGACTGTCTGAAGGCGATATTGTGACTGTAAAAGTATCACAAGGTTTTGCTTATGACGTGGTAGTAGAAACTGTATAGGATGGTGATAGCATGATCGTAGAATTAATCTCTACAGGATC
>CAUQZV010000059.1:0-6941 GCA_963522415.1 uncultured Veillonella sp.
TGTATACGGATGCGTTGCCAATCCCAAATCTTTTGATGCCAAGGTTTCTACAATCGCACCTTCTTTCATCACAATAATACGATCGGTGAGAGTTTGCAAAACGCCTAGGTCATGGCTGACGAACACATAGGTAAACGGTTGCTCTTCGTAAACATCTTGAATCAATTCGATGACCCTCGCTTGATTGCACACATCGAGGGCACTCGTCGGCTCATCAAATAAGACAAGTTCAGCCCCGACTGCCATCATGCGGGCTAAAACCAATCGCTGTAACTGGCCTCCGCTCAATTCATGGCGGTATTTCTTCCACACCGATGTATCCAATCCCACCTTTGAAAGCCACCATTCACAGCGCTCTTTCGCCTCTTGTTTTGTGCCTATCCCAAAATTCACGCAAGGCTCTAGCATAAATTCACCTACTGCCATGCGAGGGCTAATGCTATGAAAGGAGTTTTGGAACATCACTTGCAAGGAACGATAGAGCTCTCTCTCATTTCCTTTCCATTGGGAAATAGATTTTCCAAACAAAGAAAGGTTCCCTGAAGTTGGCTCTTCTTGCAAGGACAGTAATCGCAACAAGGTACTTTTACCAGATCCACTGCCACCCGCAATTCCAATACGCTCTCGTTCTTGCACGGACAAACTCACATCTTGCAGTGCTGTCACCGTTTCCCCTTTGCGGGTATATAGTTTGCTGACGCCCTGAACTTCTAGTATCATACTTTCACCTCCTGCAAGGACTGTAAAAGTAGTTTCGTATATTCATGTTGCGGATTTAATAAAACCTCTTCGGTCTTACCGATTTCCACTAACACACCTTCATGCATAATGCCTACGCGATCCGCCAATCTACGGGCTATCTGAATATTGTGTGTGATAAACAGCAACGTATTCTGCAATCGCTGTTGCACCTCTTCTAGGACTTTCACAATATCCTGTTGCACCAATACATCAAGAGCGCTAGTCGGTTCATCTGCAATCAGTAGTTGTGGATGTATGAGTAAACTCATAACGATGGCCACACGCTGTTGCATGCCCCCACTCAGTTGAAATGGATAGGACTCAAGCAATGCCTTTCCTCGTGGTAAGGAAACAGCCTCTAGCAGATTCAAAATATCGCCTTCATCATAGGCCTTTCCATGGGAGTCTAAGATTACTTTCATCTGCTCTCCAATGCGTTTGAATGGGTTTAAATAATTACCTGGATTTTGATAAATCATGGCTATATGTACACCACGTACACCCTGCCATTCTTTAGGTCCATAAGTGAGCAAGTTATCTCCCCCATAGTGGATGGCTCCCGTTAGGTCTGCCTGTTCTAACAAACCTAAGAGAGCTTTCGCTACAGTAGATTTTCCGGACCCACTTTCACCAATGATGGCAAAGGTTTCATTCTGTTTTAACGTGAAAGATACCTCTTTCACGACCTTTACTCCATCGTAAGAGACGGATAAATTGTCTACGCTTACTAAATCTGTATTAGTCAATGGTACTATCCTTTGTCATTACATAAGAATCAAATTGGGGCTACTATTTCGCCCTTTACACATGCCTACCATCTTGTAAGGCATCACTAATGTAATTTAATAACACAACAGTGATAAAAATTGCTAACCCTGGATAGATTAACAGCCAAGGCGCTGTTTGCAAGAAATCTCGAGCATTCAGCAAGATAGCACCCCATTCTGGTGTAGGCGGTTGTACGCCAATGCCGATCAAGGAAAAGCTTGCCACCGTAATAATCGTGTCCCCCATATGTTGAATGATGACCAACAATAGAGTTCCTCGAAGATTGGGAATCATGTAGCGACGGATAATGCGCCACAAGGACGCCCCAGACATACGTGCTACAACCACATATTGTGCTTGTTTTTCCAAATTCACCAAGTTCCGCGTAATCTTTGCGTATTCTGCCCAACAAGTTAGGCACAGTGAAATGATAATATTTTCCACAGACGGCCCCAATATACCGATACAGGCAATAGCCACGATCATGCTAGGGAACCCTAGTATCATATCGATGCAACGAGATCCCAATTCATCAATATACCAAGGACTCATACTTAGCAAACCACCGATACAAATGCCAATGATACTGCTAATGGCAATGATGGATATGGCTATGAACAACGAATCTTGTCCGCCCCATAATATCCGTGAAAGTACATCACGCCCCAATTGGTCCGTGCCTAGTAAATGCGTTGCACTTATATCTTGTAATCTAGCCCCTAAATTTGTTTCATTAGGGTCAAAGGGAGCTAACTGAGAACCAAATAGAAAGAGTCCCATCCAAAGTATAGTCAGTAAAATGGCCCCTAAGAGTAGCTTATCTTGTTTCCATAAACGAATCATGGGCGCCCTCCATATCTTCTTTCAGGATGAAGTAAGTACATCCATATATCCACTGATGTATTGACCACCACATAGACTAGAGAAATCCATACGATATAACTTTGAATCACAATATAATCACGACTAATAATACCATGTACCATGAGTTGGCCCATCCCTTTGACAGAAAATACCGTTTCAATCACTGCAGAACCGCCCAACATAGCGCCGGTCGTAATCCCTAACATGGATAACAGCACAAGGCGCACTTGAGGAATGATGTAATCACGATAGATATATGCGGTACGTATACCCATCGTTTTTGCTCCTATCACCGGTAACGATGCATACGCCTGCACCACTGCATTGCGAACACGACGAATGTATAAGCCACAAAACCAAATCGCCAAGGTAATACTCGGCAACACGTAAGCACTTAACCCCTTCGTATTTGTCACAGAGAAAACAGGAATCTTCACAGCTAGCGCATATAATAACAACAATCCCACCCAAAATGCTGGTACTGCCAATGCTAGAAATGATACTATACGCACCACATAATCGATCCAAGTATCTTTATAATGCGCTGCCAGTCCTCCTAAACCTATCGATAGGATACTGCCTAAACCAATGGAAACTGCCACCAAGGATAAGGTCCTTGGCAAAGCACTTTGCAACAAATCTACAACGGGCACATTCAGGAAAATAGACTGCCCAAAATCTCCATGTAACATTTGCCACAACCAACGACCATATTGTATATACCAAGGGTCATTAAGGCCTAACTCTTGTCGAATTTGTTCCACTATAGTAGGATCTGGCGTCATACCTTGCAGATAAAACCGTGCCGACACTGGATCTACAGAAGACATTTGCATTAAGAGAAACGTTCCCAATGTGACTGCCAATAATACACCTACCATAGATGCCAATTTATATAATAATACCCGTACCATATCAATCCACCTTTCTTATATACATTCTCTATTAAAGTATATAGGATAGGACCCCTCTTTGTAAATATAACAATTTAATTTTATTCCTTCTGTGTGATTAAATATATAATTGTAAAAGCATTTAGCAACTTATACACTTCCAATATATATTCACTTTTATGAGAATTATTGTCTTTTATAGAAAAATACAGTATACTATAGTTATTCTTAAGTTTTTTATAAGGAGGATATATGAAAAAATGGGTTGCACTAGCAATGACGCTGTTTGTTGCTATCGGTTTAATTGCTGGCTGTGGTTCTGATGAATCAAGCAAAAATGGCAAGCATTTGAATCTTGGTTTATATTGGTTTGGTGAAACATTGAACCCTACACATGAATGGGATGCTTGGACATTGACACGAATCGGTGCCGGTGAAACGTTAGCAACGGTAAGTTCAGATATGAAATTTGAACCTCAGTTAGCCGATTCCTGGGAAGTGGTGGATCCTTTAACATGGAAATTCCATATTCGTGAAAATGTAAAATTCCATAATGGTTCTATGATGACACCTACGGCGGTAAAAGCATCTATTGAACGTACAATCGCCGAAAGCAAGCGTTCCAAAGAAGCTGTAAAGATAGACTCTATTACAGTGGATGGTCAAAATCTAATTATTAAAACAACAGAACCAAATGTTGATTTACTAGCTAGTTTAACTGAGCCTGCTTTTGTCATCGTAGATGTACAAGGTACAACAGATATGGATAATACGCCAATTTTGACTGGTCCTTACAAAATTGTAAAACATACAAAAAAAGAAGAAATTCAGTTGGATCAGTTCAAAGAATACTGGGGTGGAACACCTGCTTTAGATTCTTTAACAGTTAAAGATCTAGAAGATAATAATAAACGTGCTATGGCTCTACAGTCTAAAGATGTAGATATGATCCAAAAGGTAGATAGTGCTAATCGAAGTTTATTTGAAAAGGGTGATTATAACATCATTGAGTCCGCAGGGGTTCGCACATATATGCTACAGTTGAATGTCCGTGAAGGCAATGTATTATCAAATCCAACCGTACGAGCAGCTATCGCAAATATGATCGATTATGATGCATTAGCAAAAGTAATCGGTAATGGTGCCGTTACTGGAGGTGCGCCATTCCCTCCAACAGCCAACCTAGGCTTTGATGAACTAAAAGATAAACAACATAAAGATTTAGCTAAAGCAGATGCATTACTAAAACAAGCTGGTTACACAAAACAAGGTGCTACCTACATGAAAGATGGCAAACCATTACACTTAGTGTTAGCTCTTTTTGGTAAAGATAGTAGCGTTTACGAAAAACTTCAAGATGATTTAAAACAAGCTGGTGTTGAAGTCGAATTAAAACGTGTACAAGGTCCTGATGAATTACTAACGTTAGCTCCTAATGGTTTCGATATGGGAGAAACAAACTGGGTAACAATGTCCACAAATGATCCATATTGGTTCCTTAGCCTAGCTTTCAAAAGTGGTGCCAAATCCAATCGTGGAGACTATTCGAATCCGAAGGTTGATGAGTTAATTAACAAAATGACAACTACATTTAACGAAGAAGAACGCACAGCGATTGTCAAGGATATTCAAAATGTGTTGCTAGAAGATAGCGCTGGTTATTTCTTATACTATCCAAGTGCCAATGTAGTAACAACAAAACGAGTAAAAAATGTGAAAGTATTCCCTATTGACTACTATGTGATTACAAAAGATACCACTGTAGAATAAAGGTATACTATGTTCAGTTTCTTTCATACAAGAACTGTACAAAATATAACTATAATAAAATAAAAAGAAACATAAGTGAGATGCATGATATATAACTGATTTCAGGTATAACAAAGTAGCCTCACTTATGTTTCTTTTTTTATAGTTTTACGTTTCTCATCAAAAGGACATCATGAATAAAATTTACTTCGATATTTAGTCAACAGTAATATCCTTCGTCATTAAATAGTAATCAATTGGGAATGCTTGTGCATTGTGAACGCGTTTACTTGTTACCACAGAGGATACTGGGTAGTACAAGAAGTAGGCCGCATTATCTTGAATTAAGATATTTTGGACTTCTTTTGTAATATTACGACGTTCTTCTGCATCAAAGGTATTTGTCATTTTGTCCAACAATGCATCTACACGAGGGTTAGAGTACTCACCACGGTTTGCTTTCGTACCTGTTGCAAATAAAGCAGATAAGAAACGGAATGGGTCATTGCTTGTTAAGGTAGACCAGTTATTTTCACCCATAGTTAATGTATCTGTAGCACTGCCCAACACATCGTCAGCGCTTTGTACACGTTTTAACTCTACTTGTACACCAGCAGCTTTTAAGTCAGATTGGATCTTTTCATAGGATACAGTGTCTTTACCCCATACACCCATAGTTAATTGCAATGGTTGACCATCTTTTGTGTATACATCGCCCTCTTTTGTGTAACCAGCTTGTTTTAACAATTCATCTGCTTTTGCCAAGTCTAGATGTTGTTTGTTTGGTAAGCTATCGAAACCTAAGTTCGCTGTTGGAGGGAATGTAGCGCCTCCTGGAATAGCACCATTACCCAATGCTTTTGCTAATCCTTCGTAGTCGATCATATAAGAGATAGCTGCACGCACCATTGTATTCGCTAATGGAGAACCTTCTTTCATGTTGATTTGTAACATGTGTGTACGAACACCCGCTACTTCTAACAAGTTGTAGTCTTTATTTTCGAATAAGCCACGGTTAGCACCATCTACTTTTTGAATAATATCTACTTCTTTAGATTGTAATGCCATAGCACGTTTGCTGTTGTCTTCGATATTTTTAACTGTTAACGTATCTAAACCAGGTGTGCCACCCCAATACTCTTTATGTTGTTCTAGTTGAATTTCTTCTTGTTTCGTATGTTTCACAATTTTGTAAGGACCTGTTAAGATTGGTGCATTTTCCATATCTTTTGTGTCTGCAACATCCACGATAACAAAAGCAGGTTCTGTTAAGTCTGCCAATAAATGCGCATTTGGCTCTGTTGTTTTGAAAATCAAGTTTTGACCATTCACCGTGATACTTTCAATTTTGATGGCATCTTTAGAGCGTTTGCTGTTAGCAATGGTTCTTTCGATGGATGCTTTCACCATATCTGGAGTCATCACAACCCCATTATGGAATTTTACATTTTCACGAATATGGAATTTCCAAGTCAATGGATCCACATTTTCCCAAGAATCTGCCAATTGTGGTTGGAATGTCATATCTTTGTCTACTGTTGCCAATGTTTCACCGGCACCAATACGAGTCAATGTCCACGCATCCCATTCATGCGTTGGGTCTAACGTTTCCCCAAACCAGAATAAACCTAAGCCTGCATGCTTGCCACTTTTACTAGTGTCTGAACCGCATCCAGCTAATAAGCCTAGGGCAACAACCAATGTCACCGCCAGTACTAACCAACGTTTCATAGTTCCTCCTTTTACATGCGCTTACCATCTTGTAAGGCATCGCTAATGTAATAACACAACGGTGATACAATCCACCTTTCCTATATACTCTGTCTTCTAGTATATAGGGTACGGCCTCTATTTGTAAATATACCAACGATGAAATTAATGCATAACTATTCTCCTAGTATAAGTGATAGAGTGTTCATTTATATA
>CAUQZV010000060.1:0-6733 GCA_963522415.1 uncultured Veillonella sp.
AAGGATATCTTGTACTCCCAACGGGAGTCATGCAAGGGACGATAGCAATTGAAAACGATACAATTGTAGAGGTAGCTCCTCATATTGAAGCAAAACCTGGTGATGTACGAATTAATGCAAAAGGTCGGTATGTATTACCAGGAGGAATTGACACACATACACATTTTGAAATGACCAATGCCTTTGCTACCACCGCAGATGATTTTGAAAGTGGTACAAAAGCAGCGGTTATGGGAGGAACTACAACGATTATTAATTTTGCATCGCCCTTTGATGGATCTTTGTTAGAAGGCTTGCGACGCGATAAGAAACGGGCGGAAGGACGTTGCTCTTGTGACTATAAATTTCATATGGAATTATTAGATATGAATGAGCAAGTAGCAGCGGAAATTCCTAAGGTCGTTGAAGAAGGCGTCGCATCCTTCAAAGTATATATGGCCTATAGCTTTAGTATTGACGATCGGTCAATTTATGAAGCAATTAAAGCAATCGCTCCAACCGGTGCGTTGGTGGCAGCCCACTGTGAGAATGGAGCGATGATTGCAGCTAAGGTACAGGAAATGAGAGCGGAAGGAGATACGGAAGCAAAGTATCATCCACTTTCAAAGCCAGATACTATAGAAGCAGAAGCAATGCATCGTTTCATTCGACTTGGGGAATTAGCAGATTATCCGGTACATATTGTGCATGTGAGCTCTGCCGCAGGATTAGATGTCATTGAGGAACGCAGAAAAAATGGGGCTAAAGTGACCTGTGAAACCTGTCCTCAATACTTATTATTGACAGATGAATTGTATAATCAGCCGGATGGAAAAGGATTGCGATATATCTTAAGTCCACCTCTTAGAAAACAAAGAGATGTGGAGATTTTGCAAGCGGCGGTAGAACGCGGAGTTTTTCAAACTTTATGTACGGATCACTGCAATTATACATTAGCGCAAAAAGCGCAGGGTCTTGGTGACTTTACGAAAACACCAGGCGGTTTGCCAGGTGTAGAAGAGCGGATGATTCTAATGTGGGATATGTTTGTTCATAGTGGACGAATCGATCCTGTAGAATATATGAAATTGACTAGCGAAACACCAGCTAAGTTATATGGATTATATCCAAAAAAAGGAACGTTACAGGTAGGAAGTGATGCGGATATCGTCATACTTTCACCAGATGTAACAGAATGTATGACTTCGGATAAAACTCATAGTCGGTCAGATTATACACCTTATGAGGGAATGACTGTACATGGTCGAATAGATGATGTATTTTTGCGTGGGCACCACGTGGTGCAAGATAGAAAATTAGTGGAAGCCTATAAAGGGGAATTCCAATAATAATTGGAGGGAGGTCTCTGTATGTACCGATTTCAAGTTAACGGTATTTGGCGTGAGGTGGAAGAAGATAAACGACTAATGGATTATCTTCGTGATGACCTACGCTTAACCGGAACAAAGGACGGTTGTAGTGCAGGTGCTTGTGGAGCTTGTACAATTCTCATTGATGGGAAAAAGGTAAAAGCTTGTATAGGTAAAGTTTCGCAAATGGAAGGCAAATCAATTATTACGATTGAAGGGCTAACAGAACGTGAAAAAGAAGTGTATGTATATGCGTTTGCAGAATGTGGTGCTGTACAATGTGGTTTCTGTATTCCAGGTATGATTATTAGTGCTAAAGCATTATTAGATACGACATTAGAGCCTACAAGAGCAGATGTTCAAAAAGCTTTATTAGGGAACATTTGTCGTTGTACTGGATACGTAAAAATTGAGGATGCTATCTTATTAGCTGCAAGATTATTTAAAGAGAATGCACCAGTGCCAAAAAGTGATGCAAATGGTGTAGTGGGATCTCGGTTACATCGTGTAGATGCTGCAGAAAAAGCCTTAGGAACGGGTTTATATACAGATGATATGGTAGTGGATGGCATGATTTATGCTAAAGCTATTCGCTCTAAGTATCCAAGAGCTCGTGTTGACGCGATTCATATTGAAGAAGCGTTGGCACATCCTCAATGTGTGACTGTATTAACAGCGAAGGATGTACCTTTCAATAAGACGGGTCATATCGTTCCAGACTGGGATGTGATGATTGCTGAAGGAGATATTACTCGATATGTAGGTGATGCTATTGCCGTAGTGGCAGTAAAAGAGAAAAAATATTTGCAAGAAGTATGTAATTTGGTGACAGTAGATTATACAGAATTAAAACCTGTATTAACTCCAGAAGAAGCCTTAGCAGAAGACGCACCGTTATTACATCCAAATGGAAATATCCTATCTCATCAAGCGTTAAATCGTGGGAATGCTGATGAAGTCATTGCAAAGGCGGCTCATGTGGTAACAAGACATTATTCTACACCGCAAACAGATCATGCATTTATGGAACCTGAGTGTGCGATTGCCGTAAAAACAGAAGATGGCATACAATTATACACAGGTGGCCAAAGTATCTATGATGAGCAACATGAAGTAGCTCGTATGTTAGGCTTGGAAGAATCTCAAGTTAAGGTACATAGTATGTTAGTAGGTGGCGGTTTTGGTGGTAAAGAGGATATGAGTGTGCAACACCATGCAGCACTTGTAGCTTGGAAAACTGGACTTCCAACCAAAGTACAATTAACTCGCCAAGAAAGTTTAGATGTGCATCCAAAACGTCATGCTATGGAAATGGATATTACAACGGCTTGTGATGAAAATGGTAAATTATTAGCCACAAAAGTAAAAATTGTATCCGATTGTGGTGCCTATGCATCCTTAGGTGGACCAGTGTTACAACGGGCAGGTACACATTCTAGCGGACCATATAATTTTGAACATTTCTCCATGGATGGTATTTGTGTGTACACGAATACTGTACCAGGTGGGGCATTCCGTGGATTTGGTGTTACTCAAACTATCTTTGGACAAGAAGTAAATATTGATTTACTAGCTAAAAAAGTAGGCATGGATCCTTGGGAATTCCGTTATAAAAATGCGGTTCGCCCTGGTGATTACTTGCCAAATGGACAATTATGTACACCAGATACTGGTATAGTAGAATGTTTAGAAGCAGTCAAAGATGCATACTATGCAAGTGATCGTACAGGACTTGCCATTTGTATGAAAAATAGTGGTGTTGGTGTAGGCTTACCAGATACAGGGCGCGTAATCCTAGAGATTCGTGACGGCAAAGTTCGTATTCGTACATCAGCAGCATGTATTGGTCAAGGTGTAGGTACAGTGGCAGCACAAATTGTTGTAGAAGCTACAAAGCTTTTACCAGAACAAATTGTGGTAGAAGCACCAGATACAGAACGGACACCAAACTCTGGTACCACTACAGCATCTAGACAAACGGTATTTACAGGGGAAGCAACACGTAGAGCTGCTGAAAAATTGGCAGAATTATTGAAAACTCAAACGTTAGCAGACCTTGAAGGAAAAGAAATATACGAAGAGTTCCTAGGTGTTACGGATCCATTCGATTCGGACAAAAAACATCCTAAGAGCCATGTGGCTTATGGATATGGAGCTTGCGTAGCTACGATTGGAGATGATAACAAAGTAAGTGAAATTCATGTGGCTTATGATGTAGGTCGAGTAGTTAACCCTCAATCTTGTGAAGGCCAAGTTGAAGGTGGCACAATCATGGGGATGGGCTATGGTGTAACAGAAGACTTCAAATATAATGAAGGCAAAGTAGTTACAAAATATGGTACATTAGGCTTATTAAGAGCAACGCAACGCCCAGAAATTAAATGTACATTCATAGAAAAAGGTACACCAGACCAATATGCATATGGTGCGAAAGGTATTGGGGAGATCAGTAGTATCCCAATTGCTCCAGCTATTGCCAATGCATATCATCGTTTGGACGGTATAGAACGTCGTTCTTTACCACTTGAGAAAACTGGATATCGAAAATAATCAGTAAGGGAGAGAGTGTACTCAGTCTATGAAATTCGATGGTGTAGCAAGTATGGGAGTGCTTGCTACTTCATCAGGTGATGTCTAAAATTCAAAACATGATATAAGCATAAGACTAGTATATTCTATTAAGTAATATGAGGTGATTCATATGGCACATCAAATTCAGGGAGTTAATCATGTAGATGGAATGCTACCGATTCCTAAATTGTTTGCTTACGGTTTACAACACGTATTAGCAATGTATGCAGGGGCTGTAGCAGTTCCAATTATCATAGCACAGGCTATGCATTTGTCAGAAGCGCAACTAATTCAATTAATTAACGCAGATTTATTTACTTGTGGTATCGCTACATTGATCCAAACATTAGGATTTTGGAAAATTGGTGCAAAAATTCCATTGATTCAAGGGATTACATTTGCTGCGGTATCTCCAATGATTTTAATTGGTCAAGAGCATGGTATGACTAGTATCTATGGGGCCGTTATTGTAGCGGGGATAGTCACATTCTTGATCTCCCATCTATTTAGCCGTTTAATCCGTTTTTTTCCACCTGTAGTAACAGGTACTATTATTACAATTATCGGTATTACATTGATGCCAGTATCTGTTCGTTGGGTAGGGGGAGGTAACCCTAGCTCACCGGACTTTGCTAATCCTATTAACTTGTTATTAGCTACGTTAACATTAGCTATCGTAGTAGCAGTGTATCGATTTGGTAAAGGGTTCTGGAGTAATGTAGCTGTTTTAGTAGGCTTAGTAGTAGGTACATTAGCATCTATGGTATTGGGTGTAGCAAATTTAGGGGCAGTTGGTGAAGCAGAATGGTTTGCCATTGTAACACCATTAGCGTTTGGTTGGCCAACATTTGAATTTTCCTCTATTATTTCTATGGTTATCGTTATGCTTGTTGTTATGACAGAAACGACTGGTGACTGTATCGCTATTGGAGAAATAGTGGATAAACCAATTGGTAAAAAAGAATTGGCCGCTTGCTTACGAGCAGATGGTTTTGCAACTATGATTGGTGGATTCTTAAATAGTTTCCCTCATACAGCATTCGCACAAAATGTAGGTCTTGTAGCGGTAACAAATGTAAAAAGCCGTTTTGTAGTAGCGGCCTCTGGTGTTATCTTGGTGTTATTAGGTTTATTCCCTAAAATGGCAGCTGTTGTAGCAAGTATCCCTAACCCTGTATTAGGAGGTGCTGGTGTAGCTATGTTTGGTATGATTATCGCCAGTGGTATTCGTTCTTTATCAAAAGTACAATTTGATGGAACTTACAATCTGATGATCATAGCTATTAGCATTGGTGTGAGTATGATTCCATTGGCAGTGCCAACATTCTATGATCATTTCCCTGAATGGTTAAAAATCGTTCTTCATAGTGGTATTACATTCGGTAGTTTGATGGCAGTAGCTCTTAATGTATTATTAAATGGTTATGGAACCGAAACACATGTAGTACAAGCAACACGTCGGGAAAAAGCGATTGCTCGATTGGACAAATGGAAAGCAGAACGCAAAATTCGTAGAAAACAATCTATCTAATATGAATAAGCTATATAGAGAGTAAGACTACATATATGAGGCCTTTCTATTCGACAGAATATAAGAGAGAAACATTTTAAAATAGTTAAGCACCAATTATATGTATAATTGGTGCTTGTTTTATCTATATGGATAGGGCTAGATAGACTGTAAGTTATCTAAGCAATGAAGTATGTGGTCTACTTCTTCATCGGTATTGTGATAGCCAAAGGAAAAGCGGACAGTCCCTCTTGGATAGGTTCCCAATACTCGATGAGCTGTGGGTGCACAGTGTAAGCCTACTCTAGTAGTAATATGATAGTCTCGGTCAAGCCTATAAGCTAGTTCTGCTGGATCACAATGGGCAGGTGAAATGGAAATGACAGCACTACGATTATATTCTGTAGGAAGTCCATGAAGCGTATAGTTTGGCATTTGCTGTAGGCCAGTGAGGAATTGTTTTGTTAATCTCATTTCGTGTTCATAGATATGATGAATACCAATGCTCTTTATATAAGATAGGCTTGTATGCAGACCAATAATACCTGGAATATTGGGGGTACCTGGCTCAAAACGATCCGGAAAGGTGGTAGGAATCTCTAGGGTATGTGAGAAACTACCTGTACCACCGGACAAGATAGGATGCATCTGGGAGGCTATCTCTTTGCTAATAAGGAAGCCTCCAATGCCTTGGGGGCCAAGGAGTCCTTTGTGACCTGTAAAGCACAGGATATCTATGTTCATGTCCTTCATGTGGAGGGGTAGTACCCCTGCTGACTGGGCAGCATCAACAATGCATAAAAGATTGTGCTCTCTACAGAAGGTTCCAATTTCAGCAATAGGCTGAATGGTGCCACATACATTAGACACATGAGTCACTAGAATGGCTTTTGTAGTAGGCAAGAGAAGTGATTCTAAAGTAGAGGTAATCATTTCGCCTTGATAGGTGCTTGGAATGGTGGAGTATGATACGCCTTTCATAGATAATTGATGGAGTGGACGCATGACTGCGTTATGTTCTAAGCTGGAAATTAGGAGGTGATCACCGGAGGAGAAAAGACCTTGTAAGACCATATTTAGACTAGTTGTTATATTGGGAGTAAAGATGACGTATTTGGGACTAGAGCCACCCAATAGTTCTTGTAGTTGTTGGCGTGTTTCTAAGATGAGTCGTTCCACTTGATATGCATCTTCGTTAGAGGAGCGATGAACAGAAGCTCCATTATAAGAAATGTAATCATATATAGCTTGCGCTACAGTTGGCGCTTTCGGGAAAGAGGTACTGCTATTATCTGCATAGATA
>CAUQZV010000061.1:0-6702 GCA_963522415.1 uncultured Veillonella sp.
TTTTCAATTGCTATCGTCCCTTGCATGACTCCCGTTGGGAGTACAAGATATCCTTGTTCAATGAGTATCATAGATATAATATGGAAGTTCTTTAATGAACGCTTCCACAACTCCTTTCAACACCTCTGGTAAGGCATCAATCGCTGTGCGACCTGTAGCGCCTTGGAAGCGATATCCGCATTCCTTACCTTGAATATAAAAGCCGTCATTATCGCTTGCTAATAAGCGTTCTTCATCAATGAAATATGTCAATTTATCTTTATATGGGAAGCATGGTTGTACGCAATGACAAGCACAGTTACCACATTCATTACAAGACTCATCAATGTGAATGATTAATTTTTTACCGTCTACAGTAATGCATTCATTCGTTCTATTTGGACATACACGTACACAAGTACCACATACAACACGGCATTCATGATTTTTATCATGAGCTGTTGGGAAACCTGGTTGCTCTTCGCGTTTTTTCTTAGCCGCTGCAGATTTTTTGTATGTTGGCGCTGTTCCCATTGCATCCGCAAAAGCTTTGATTTCTGTTGGTTTAATCACCTTAGCAGTATCGTAATCTTCTGCTTCTACTAATTTAGCCAAGTTATCCAATTGGTTGTAACCTAAACCTTGTAGCAAGGTTGTACATACTGTAATTGGCCAAATACCTGTGCGGAATAAAGCTGCAATATTTTTCGCATCAGCACCACCGCTATACGACATTGGTAAGCGTTCGCCAAATGTTTCACTCAATAATTGAGCCACACCGATGGATAATGGTAATAAGGATTTACCAGACATATACATTTGCTCACCTGGTAATTCTTTTTCGTGAATCGAAACAGGGAATGTATTTGTCAATTTCACACCGAACACTAAACCTTCTTCTTCTGCAATCGTCAACAATCGTTCAATCATTGGCACTGCTTCTTTAAAAGATAAGTCTACTTCAAATTGATGTGCATCAAAATCAATATATCCAAATTCTGCTTGATCTAATAATTCTCTTACACGATCGTAGCCCAATAAGGTTGGGTTACATTTTAGATATAAATTTAGATGTTTTTCTTTCATTAGGTATGTACAAATCGATTCAATTTCGCCTGCAGGACAGCCGTGCATTGTGGATAATGTAATACCTTGGCAAATGTTGTCATCAATATTACGAATGTAATCTTCTGTTACGTTTTTAAATTGATGCACATTAGCTAATGCCCATTCTTCGCATTCTTTCCAAACTGGTTTAGTACGTGCTGCACGTAAGCATTCCATATAGGAATCTACATCTTCACTTTGAATACCCGCTAAGTTGTAGCCAACACTCATGATAAAGATGAATCCATCTGGATCACCGATGCCCCATTCTTTACTAATTAATTTAATCGCAAACCATGCTTTAATGTATTCATCAGCAGCCGCATGGCAATGATACTCAGAGGACCATTCCACATTGTATGCTTCATCTTTTGAATAAATACATGGTCGTGGGATGCCCAATTCTTCACCGAACATAATTTGTACTGTTTTTAATTCTAAGAATCGGGAACCACCAACATAGGCTGCTACTAAATTTTGAGCCAATTGAGTATGTGGACCTGCTGCAGGTCCTAATGGATTTTCCAGGTTACGACCAAATAAAGATAACCGTTGATCCGTACCTGTTGTGTGCATGCGCTCCACATTATATACTCGATTATGTGTAGCATATTCTGTTAGAATATGGTTCATTAAATGTCCGAAACTTACCGGATACATGATATCGCTCATAGTATTCACTCCTTACTGAAAGTGTATTATGGGACTAATCGTTTCCATAAACGATGGGAAATTTGTCGTACTTCTCGTAGCAATTCTTCTTTATTCATGCCACATAATTGACGATCTAGCATACGTACCTTACCACCTGAAATTGTTGTAATTACATTGAGACCATTAAGGCCAAATAGTAAATGACCGTTGATGTTATCAGCATGTAAATCTGTTCTAGGAATATAATCTAAAACAATTACATCTGCTTCCGCCCCTGGTGTTAAGGTACCAACTTTTACAGGGAAGAATTTTTCAATCATTGCTGGGTTAGTATGGAATAACATGTTTGGAATTTCAGTCCAACCAACATTTGGATGTTGCATGTTATGTTTTACTAAGCAATTTGCTACTTTGTAGGATTCTAACATATCGCTAGTATATCCATCTGTCCCAAGACCCACTGGAATACCTGCCTCAATCAGTTTTAATACATTAGGGGCTCCTACGGCATTACCCATATTACTTTCTGGATTATGAGCTACCATGGTGCCTGTGTCCGCTAATACTTTCACTTCACTATCATCTACATGGATACAATGTCCAGCAATCGTTTTTGGTCCAAGGATGCCATCTTCATGCAAGCGATGCACTGCACGCATACCATATTTCTCTTGGCTATCTTCTTGATCTGTAGTACCTTCTGCTACATGGATGTGATATCCCAAATTATCTACATTTTGTTCACAAACATAAGCCAATGTACCTTTACTCAATGTGAAAGATGCATGTAAACCCATCATAGCTGCAATCGTTTCAGGGTTTTCTTTCGCTTCTTTGCCAAAGCGCACGTTTTCTGCTACCGCTTTCTCCATTTCCTCTTGGCCATTTCGATCACTCACTTCATAGCACAAGCAAGAACGAACGCCGAAGTCTTGAGCCACTTCGCTAATAACAGATAAGCTACCTTCTGTTTCCCCATAACTTGCATGATGGTCAAATATGGACGTCACACCATTTTCGATACATGCCATATAGGTCACAATCGCACTTGCCCACACATCTTCTTTCGCAAGACGTTTATCTAAGTAGAACCACAATCCATCTAAAATTTCTTTAAAATTTGTTGGGTTATTACCAGGGATATATAATCCACGGGCTAAGGCAGAATAAATATGATGATGAGCATTTACAAAACCAGGCATAATCAAGCGTCCATGAGCGTTCACTCGATATGCTTTTGGATATTGTTTGCGCAATGTTTCGTATGAGTCTACCGCTACAATTTTAGTGCCATCCATTAATACTCCACCATCTTCAATAATGGGTTGTAATGGATTACGTGTAACGACAGTTCCTTTTCCTAGTAAAATCATAGATAGGCTCCTTTCTATGAAACACTGTATATATTTGAAATGCTATTCTTATAATTCGATATGTGTACCTGTTTTTCCTTCTATACCTTCTCGAGATTTTTCTAATTGAGTAATAATAGCTTTTCTACCTGGTTTCGATTTAGCAAATGCCACTGCTGCTTCCATTTTTGGTTTCATAGAACCTGCTGCAAATTCACCATTTTGGATATGTTTTTCTGCTTCTTCTACAGTAATGTGCTCTAACCATTGTTGGTTTTCTTTACCATAGTTAATTGCTGCTTTTTCAATAGCTGTTAAGATAATCAATACATCAGCATCAACTTCTTGTGCTAATAAGCTACTAGTCCAGTCTTTATCGATAACTGCAGATGCCCCAGTTAAATGGTTGCCTTCGCGAACTACAGGAATGCCACCACCACCGCATGCGATGACTAATTCATTACCAATTAAGCCTTTGATTGCTTGTAATTCAATAATTTCTTTTGGAGCTGGAGATGCTACTACACGGCGATAGCCACGACCTGCATCTTCTTTTACCACATAATCATATTGGTTCACTGCATGTACAGCTTCTTCTTTCGTCATAAAGTGACCAATTGGTTTTGTCGGGTCTAAGAAAGCTGGATCGTCTGCATCTACACGAACTTGTGTAACCATTGTAGTAACAGGTAAGTTTTTAATACCTCTATTTAACAACTCTTCACGCAATGCATTTTGTAAATCATATCCGATATATGCTTGGCTCATGGCTACGCATACAGACAATGGGGTATTAGGTTGATCTTTTACTTCTCTAGTCAATGCAGCCATAGCATTATTAATCATGCCGATTTGAGGCCCATTACCATGGGTAACGATAACATCACAATCTGCTTCGATTAAATCTACGATTGCTTTCGATGTCTCTTTTACTGCAATCATTTGTTCTGGTAATGTATTACCTAGGGCATTGCCCCCTAAAGCGATAACAACACGTTTTTTCATAGGGTACCTCTCTATGGTTTCTATATTCCTAACTACCTTTGTAGGGATTAAAATAAGGGGCCGTCTGAACAGACAGCCCCTTTGCTTTTAGCGGAGAACTCTTTCTGTTCCCTTTTCTTCTAGCTCTTTTAATAATTCTACTGGATTTTCAAATTTGCTTAATAAAATCATAGCAGCAATTACATATGGTTTATAGCTTGCTTCTTTGTAAAGAGGTACACGATAACGATCAAATACAGATGCGTCAACTTCACCTTCTTCACAGCTTACGCCAGTGATATCAGCTGGTAAGCAATGTAAGTATAATGCTTTACCGTCTTTTGTAAGACTCATCATATCTTCTGTGCAAGCCCAATCTTTATGTTGTGCATTTTGTTCTAATAAACGACCTTCTAATTCTTTAATGCCTGCTGTATCTCCTTTGCCATAAAGTTCAGTTCTTTCTTCCATTGCTGCGAAAGGTGCCCAGGATTTAGGATATACGATATCAGCATCTTTGAAAGCTTCTTTCATGTCGTTTGTACGTTTGAAAGATCCGCCACTAGCTTGTGCTTGTTTTTTAGCAACTTCTTCAACTTCTGGCATTACTTCGTATCCTTCTGGATGTGCTAATACAACTTCCATACCTAAACGAGTGAATAAACCGATAGCACCTTGTGGTACAGAAAGAGGTTTACCATAGGATGGAGAGTATGCCCAAGTCATAGCCACTTTTTTACCTTTTAAGTTTTCAAGTCCACCAAATTCGTTGATAAGGTGAGCCGTATCAGCCATCAATTGTGTTGGATGGTCAATATCACATTGTAAGTTTACCAATGTAGGACGTTGTTCTAATACGCCATCTTTATGTCCTTCTTCTACTGCATCAGCTACTGCATGCATGTATGCATTACCTTTACCGATGTACATATCATCACGGATACCGATGATATCAGCCATGAAGGAGATCATGTTAGCAGTTTCACGTACAGTTTCGCCATGAGCGATTTGGGATTTTCCTTCATCTAAGTCTTGTACTTCTAAACCTAATAAGTTACAAGCGGATGCAAAGGAGAAACGAGTACGAGTGGAGTTATCACGGAATAAGGAGATACCCAAACCACTGTCAAATACTTTTGTAGAGATATTGCGCTCACGTAACGCACGTAATGCATCAGCTACAGCCCAAACAGCTTGTAATTCGTCGTCTGTTTTTTCCCAAGTTAAGAAGAAGTCATTGTTGTACATGTTTTTTGTGTCTAATTTAGCTAATGCGTCTACACATTTTTTGAAATCTGCCATTGTTTGCACCTCATTAATAATTTATAGCTTTATAAAATGTAAACTATTATTTGCAATAGTTTGTAGGTAAGATTGCATATACTGCTGCACATGTTACAAGGTCTTGTTTCCATGTGATTTCGTTTGGAGCATGTGCTTGTGCTTCTGCGCCAGGGCCGAAACCGATGCAAGGGATACCATTACGTCCCATGATGGATACGCCATTTGTAGAGAATGTCCATTTATCAGTTAATGGGCGAGCTTTACGTTCTGCCAATGTAACTTCTGCACCAATACGCTCTGTACCGTATAAGGAGATATAAGATTCTTCCAACGCTTTTGTTACTTTATGATCTTTAGGAATTACCCATGTTGGGAAGTAGCATTCAATTGGATATGTTAAACCAGTCCAAGATGGACGAGCATATTCATACATGGATACTTTCGCACCATATTTTTGTACAGATGGTAAATCTTCGATTTCTTTTAAGCAACTTTGCCATGTTTCACCTGCTGTCATACGACGGTCAAGAGATACTGCGCAAGAGTCTGCTACTGCACAACGGCTTGGGGATGTGTAGAAAATTTGGGACGTAGTTACTGTACCACGGCCTAAGAAACGAGCTTCTTCATAGTGATCAGGGTTGAATTTTGGATCCAACATTTTTTCTAAGCCACGAACACGTGTACTTTCAGTAGAGTTATTTGCATTTAATGCACGAACATCTTGTAAAATGTCAGCCATTTTGTAGATGGCATTGTCACCGCGATCTGGTGCAGAACCATGGCAAGATACGCCTTCTACATCGATACGGATTTCCATACGACCACGTTGACCACGATAGATACCACCATCAGTTGGTTCTGTAGATACTACGAATTCTGGACGAATGCCACGCTCTTTAATAATGTATTCCCAGCACAAACCATCACAATCTTCTTCTTGAACTGTACCAACTACTAATACACGGTATTTATCATTCAATAAACCTAAGTCTTTCATGATTTTTGCACCGTATACTGCGGATACGATACCGCCTAATTGGTCAGATACACCACGGCCACCAATTTCAGTGTCGCTTTCAAACCCCTCATATGGATCAAAGTTCCAGTTATCACGGTTACCGATACCTACTGTATCAATATGTCCGTCAAAAGCAATCAATGTTTTACCAGTTCCCATATAGCCAAGAATGTTACCCATAGGATCCACTTCTACTTCATCGAATCCTAAGTCTTTCATTTCTTTTTCAATGCGGCGAACGTGTTGTTCTTCTTCTGCACTTTCACCAGGGAATGCGACGATTTCTCTTAAAAATTTTGTCATCGCTGGTCCATAAGCTTC
>CAUQZV010000062.1:0-6595 GCA_963522415.1 uncultured Veillonella sp.
GAACTTTCACCAATTTTTCACTTGACATATGTTGTAAATGTGATACTATATATCTTGTAGTTAGCACTCAACCTTAGTGAGTGCTAATAATGACGAGGTGATACTATGGATGAAAGGAAAGAGCGCATTCTGCGTGCTATCATTCAAGATTACATTAAAACAGCCGAACCTGTTGGTTCTCGTACAATCGCAAAGAATTATGATTTAGGTATCAGTCCTGCAACGGTACGAAATGAAATGGCTGATTTAGAAGATCTTGGCTTTCTTGAACAACCTCATACATCAGCAGGTCGCATACCTTCGGCAAAAGGCTACCAGTACTATGTAGACACTTTACAGGGGCTTGAAGACGATGCTGCTGAAGATATTCCTGTAATTCAAGAGTTATGGCAGACTCATCAACAAGAACTTGATGATTTTTTTGTAGAAATAGCAAAACTTATTTCTCGTATTAGTCATAATGTGAGTATGTTTTTAGCTCCCGCCCATGATTCATCTACTATAACCTATATCCATGTTCTTCCTATCGATGAACATAGAGCGGTCATGGTGGTGGTAACGAATACAGGTGCTTTGGATAATGAGCCAATTTATTTTACAGAACCTATTAATAAAGAAGAATTAGCTATGCATGCGCATCGCTTTAATAGTGTACTTCATGATGTATCCATCCAGGATATCACGCAAGAAAACTTAGACAAAATGCGAGTAACTTTGGATTTACAAGATACAACGTATGTAGTTTTTTGTGACACATTATATCGAGCCATTGCTAAGCGAAAACTATTCTATACAATAGGAACTACATCCTTATTAGAACAACCAGAGTTTAACGATATTAAACGGGCCCAACCACTGTTAGCCTTATTAGAACAACAAGATGAGTTAACCCAATTATTAACGCCAAACTCTAGTAGTCCTATCGATGTAAAAATAGGTCACTCCAACGAATTGGTGAAAGATATTAGCGTTATCCAAGCAAGTTTCAATGTTCCTCATCAAGTAGGTACCCTCGCTATTGTAGGTCCTACACGAATGGAATATGGCCGTATTATGGGTATCCTAGCCTATATTAATAAGTGCATGGAAGAATTACAAGAACAGAAAAAGAAGCTGTAAAGAGGTGAAGTATGGAAGAAAATAAACAAGAAGAAACAGTCACTCCTGAAGTGGAAGTTTTGGAAGAAGAAGCTCCTGAAGCAGTAGACCCTACGAAAGAATGGGAGCAACGATACATGCGTTTGCAAGCAGATTTTGAAAACTTCAGACGTCGTACGAACCAAGAAAAAGAACAATTAGGGGTATTTGTTAAATCTCATGTTATTGAAGATTTACTCCCAGTATTAGATAATTTTGAAAGAGCACTTTCAGCACCTGAAACGCCAGAAACGAAGGCTTTCATGGAAGGATTTGTAATGATTAAACAAAGCTTGATAGCAAGCCTATCAAAACAAGGTTTAGCAGTCATTGAAGCTGTGGGACAACCATTTGATCCAAATTTCCATCAAGCTATCATGCGTGTTCCAGCTGAAGATATGGAAGATGACACTGTGTGTGAAGTATTACAAACAGGCTATACTGTAGAAGGCCGCGTGGTACGTCCAGCCATGGTGAAAGTAGTCCATAACGGATAATTAATTATTATAATAAACATATTAGAAGAAGTATTAGGAGGTCATGTTAAATGGCAAAAGTAATTGGTATTGACTTAGGTACAACAAATTCTTGTTTCGCAGTAATGGAAGGCGGCGAACCAACTGTTATTACAAACCAAGAGGGAGCTAGAACGACTCCTTCCGTAGTAGGTTTTGCAAAAAATGGCGAACGTTTAGTAGGTCAATTGGCTAAACGTCAAGCAGTTTCTAACCCTGAAAACACAATCATTTCTATTAAACGTCATATGGGTACAGATTACAAAGTGAATGTAGAAGGTAAATCCTATACACCACAAGAAATCTCTGCTATGATTCTACAAAAAATTAAAGCTGATGCAGAAGCTCATTTAGGGGAACCAGTAAAACAAGCAGTTATCACTGTTCCTGCATACTTCACTGACTCTCAACGTCAAGCTACAAAAGACGCTGGTACAGTAGCAGGTTTAGAAGTATTACGTATCATCAACGAACCTACAGCAGCTGCTTTGGCATACGGTGTAGATAAAGGTGAAGACGGTAAAATCCTTGTATTCGACCTTGGTGGTGGTACATTCGACGTATCCATTCTTGAATTGGGTGAAGGCGTGTTCGAAGTATTGGCAACATCTGGTAACAACCATTTAGGTGGTGACGACTTTGACCAACGCATTATGGATTATTTAATCAGCGAATTCAAAAAAGAAACTGGTATCGATTTATCCAATGACAAATTAGCTGACCAACGTTTAAAAGAAGCTGCTGAAAAAGCTAAAATTGAGTTGTCTGGAGTGGCTAGCACACAAATCAACTTGCCATTCATTACAGCTGATGCAACAGGTCCTAAACATTTAGACGTAACATTGACTCGTGCTAAATTCGATGAATTGACTCGTGACCTTGTAGAAGCAACTATCGAACCTACTCGTAAAGCTATGAAAGATGCTGGTTTATCTGCTTCTGAAATTGACAAAGTATTGTTAGTAGGCGGATCTACTCGTATTCCTGCAGTACAAGATGCGATCAAACGCGAATTAGGTAAAGACCCAACTAAAAACATCAATCCTGACGAATGTGTAGCTATCGGTGCTGCGATTCAAGGTGGTGTATTAGTAGGTGAAGTAAAAGATGTATTGTTACTTGACGTAACTCCATTGTCTTTAGGTATCGAAACTATGGGTGGTATCTTCACTCGCATTATCGACCGCAACACAACAATTCCTACATCTAAATCTCAAGTATTCTCCACAGCAGCAGATAACCAACCTTCCGTTGATATCCATGTATTGCAAGGGGAACGCGACATGGCTGCAGCTAACAAAACATTGGGTCGTTTCGAATTGTCCGGCATCCCAGCAGCTCCTCGTGGAGTACCTAAAATCGAAGTTACATTCAACATCGATGCTAACGGTATCGTTAATGTAAAAGCAAAAGATCTTGGTACTGGTAAAGAGCAAGCTATCACAATTACATCCTCTTCCGGTTTAAGCGATGAAGAAATTGACCGCATGGTAAAAGAAGCTGAAACACATGCAGCTGAAGATAAAGCTAAAAAAGAAGAAGTAGAAGTGAAAAACAATGCTGATAACTTGGTATACCAAGCTGAAAAAGCAGTGAAAGACTTTGAAGGTAAAGCTGATGCAGCACAATTAGAAGCTGTTAAAAAAGCGACAGAAACGTTAAAAGCATCTATTGAGTCTGGCGATATTGAAAAAATTAAAGCTGATAGCGAAGCATTGACAGCTCCTTTATACGAATTGTCCTCTAAAATGTACGAACAAGCGCAAGCACAAGGCGAACAAGGTGGACAAGAAGCTCCTAAACAAGACGATAATGTAGTAGACGCTGACTACACTGTAGTTGACGAAGAGAAAAAATAATAAGAAGGGACATAGATAATGGCTCGTGATTATTATGACGTCCTTGGCGTCGACAAAAATGCATCCCAAGATGAAATTAAGAAAGCCTTTCGTAAGAAAGCACGTCAATACCATCCAGATGTAAATCGAGACAATCCAGAAGAGGCAGAAAAGAACTTTAAAGAAGTGAATGAAGCCTATGAAGTATTGTCTGATGACACTAAAAAAGCACAATATGACCAATACGGTCATGATGCCTTTACTGCTGGCGGAGGAAACTCCGCTGGTGGATTTAATGGTGGCTTCGGTGGCGGTGGCTTTGGTGGATTTGGCGGTGGTGGCGGATTTGAAGATATTTTTGGTAATATCTTTGACATGTTCGGCGGCGGTGGTAGCCGAGGTCAACGTGGTCCAGAGCGTGGTGCCGATTTACGCCAAGATGTACGCATTTCTTTCCGTGATGCTGTATTTGGAACAACGATGAAAGTCAATGTACAGCGCCATGAAGAGTGTGATCATTGTCATGGTACAGGTGGTGAGCCTGGTTCTAAAGTAGAAACATGTCCAAACTGTCATGGTTCCGGTCAAGAAGCTGTCATTCAAAATACCCCATTTGGACGTATGCAAACGGTTCGCACATGTTCACGTTGTGGCGGACAAGGTAAAATTATTGAAAAACCTTGTAAAGTATGTCGTGGACAAGGACAAGCTATCAAACGTCGTGATATAGAAATCAAAATACCAGCTGGTGTCGACGATGGTGCACGCCTTCGTGTATCCGGAGAAGGGGAACCTGGTACATTAGGTGGTCCTAAGGGTGATTTATATGTGTATATCTCTGTAGCTCGTGACAAAGAGTTTGAACGCAGTGGCAATGATGTTGTGTTACGTCAAACTATCTCTTTCTCACAAGCTGCACTAGGTGCTACTATACAAGTTCCTACTTTAGAAGGTAAAGTAGAATTAAAAATCCCTGAAGGTACACAAACTGGTACTGCTTTCAGAATTAAAGGACAAGGTGTTCCGTATTTACGTCAACCAAGCCAACGTGGTGATCAACACGTAGTTGTCACTGTGGAAACACCTAAAAAATTGACAGATAAACAACGTCAATTATTAGTTGAGTTTGCTGCAGAAAACAAAGAAGATGTAAATACTTTGAAAGTGAACAAAAGCATATTAGAAAATTTAAGTGAT
The DNA here is from genome assembly GCA_963522415.1 of uncultured Veillonella sp. Lineage (GTDB taxonomy): Bacteria > Bacillota > Negativicutes > Veillonellales > Veillonellaceae > F0422. The sequence continues at coordinate 4,688 of CAUQZV010000062.1, forward strand.
AAGGTGAAACAGTTATTTTGCCAAGATTAAACCTTGGTAAGTAAGGAGTCATCTATGAAATGGATAGAAATATCCATTACTGTAGAAGTGGCAGTCATTGATGAAATGGCTGCCATTTTTAATGATATAGAGAGTAATGGATACATAGAAGAAACAATAGAAAATAACCCCAACTTAAGCCGTGTGACCATCTATTTAGGCGTAGTCAAAGATGAGGAGCAGTGGAAACAGATCATAGAAACAGCATTACAAGTTGCTAATATTTCCTATAGTGATATGGTAAGTAAAACTGTAGACGATGAGCAATGGTATCATAGTTGGCAACAATATATTATGCCTACGAGATTGTTACCAGACTTGGTAATTTGTCCCGCTTGGCAAAGCTATGATGCCTCTACAGATCCACTCGCTACAGAACAAGATGTGGTAATGACCATGGATACAAAGCTTTCTTTTGGCACAGGAGACCATGAAACTACTAGAAACTGCGCCACTTTATTAGGCAAATATATACACCGTATTCCCACAGATTTGAGCCAACAGGTTTGCCTAGATATTGGTACTGGTACAGGTATTTTATTACTAGCAGCCCATCATTTAGGGATACCTAACCTAGTGGGCATCGACCTAGAAGAAGAGGCAGCTATACAGGCCAAGGAAAACTGTGAAAATAATGGTATTGAGGCAACCATCATTCATGGCAATTTAAGCGATGACTTTCACGGTAAAGCTCATTTTATACTAGCGAATTTAACAGTAGATCCTCTAAAAATTTTATTGCCTATGATTAGGGAAAAACTACACGATAATGGTATACTAATAATAAGTGGTATTGTAGACGATCGGTATGATGAAATAATGCCGTATATTACTAACCACTGGACTATTATCGAAGAAATGGTAGAGGGCCCTTGGCATACCTTTGCCTTGGCATAAGATAGGAAGTATATGAAAAAAATATTTATTGATGGCATTATAGATGAAAGTATCCAGTTACCTGCAGATACAGCACATCATCTCTTTCATGTATTGCGCCATTCTAAAGAGGAACCTTTTATTGTGAGCAATCATGAAGGGTATACAGGTGAATTTGTGTTACTATCTGATGAATCAGATATATATATGGCGAAACGATTACGTACCATTGACGTGTCTACATCAGCTACGAAAGTAGTGTTAATTCAATCCTTTTTGAAAGGCGATAAGTTCGAGTTTTTATTGCAAAAGGCTACGGAATTAAACGTTCATCACATCTACGGTGTATCTTCGGTCCATTGTGTAGCTAAATATGATGATAAAAAATTAAGCGCCAAGAAAAGTAGATGGGAAAAAATTATCATAGAAGCAAGCCAACAATGTGGTCGCCCTAATGTACCTACATTAACAGTAGAACAGTCACTTTCAGAGGTACTGCAAACCTTACAATCTGATGAGGGAGTTCTCTTGTTAGGCGCCTATGAACGAGAAGATGACAAGACGATCAAAGATATTTTACAAACACAGTTACATACTAATTCATACCATACAATAGCCATTTGCATAGGTCCTGAAGGTGGTTATAGCCCTACTGAAATGGACCTATTGGAATCCTGTGGAGGCCATAAGGTTAGCCTAGGAGCCACTATATTACGAGCTGAAACAGCGGCATTAAGTGCTGTGAGTATGATTCAATATGAATTACTAGATTAGGAGTCTCATGAAGACAGTTGCATTTACTACCTTAGGGTGTCGTGTCAATCAATATGATACGGATGCCATGAAAGGTTTATTTATAAAAGCAGGATATACTCCTGTTGGTTTCGATGAAGAAGCCTCTATTTACGTGATTAATACTTGTTCTGTAACCAATATGGGAGAGAAAAAATCACGCCAATTAATCCGACAAGCAAAGCGCCGTAATCCAGAAGC
>CAUQZV010000063.1:0-6565 GCA_963522415.1 uncultured Veillonella sp.
TTTGTGAATAAAATTCGTTGCCTCAGCTACATACAAGAATCACTTCTTATAGTATACTAATAGCATAGGCTTTCGCCTAGTCATATATCAATATACAAATCAAAAATCCTTTATATTTGGATTTTTTAGCATAAGTCTCCTAGTAACTACGAACTAGGCGACTATGCATATACTACTTAATTTACATAAAAGCATTTCTTCCTTTCCTAGATTTACTAGCTACCTGTTAGCTATTTAAGATTATCTATCTCTAGAAATCATGCCTACTTTTATGATATAAAACAATTACCAACTACTCAACATATAAGGAGATACACATGGCACAAGTGGCAGGCAATTTACAACGTATCCGTAACGGGAAACGCACTTATGCGATTACCCCTCGGATCCCTGGTGGTTTCGTACAACCGCAAATGTTACAAAAATTTATCGACGTGGCAAATACATTCCACGCAACTTTGAAAATTACAGGTGCTCAACGCATCATGATTACCAACTTAAATGCAGAAGATGTAGACAAAGCATGGACAATGCTCGGTATGGAACCAGCTCATACTGTATCCAATCGTGTCCGATCTGTAAAAGTTTGTCCTGGTACAACATTCTGCAAACGGGCGAAACAAGACAGTGTACACTTAGGTATGCAATTAGAACGGAAATACATTTCTAAAGAAATGCCTTCTAAAATGAAAATTGGTGTGTCTGGCTGCCCTAACTCTTGCTCTGAAGCAATTACAAAAGATATCGGCGTGATTGGCAATGATCAAGGTTGGCAAATCTATGCAGGTGGTAGCGCTGGTGCCCATCCACGCTTGGGCGACTTAATCACAGAAGTAGCTACTGAAGAGGAAGTACTTACTATCATCGATCGCATGATTACCTACTATAAAGAAAATGCGCAAATCGAGCGTATCGGTCAATTCATTGACCGCATCGGCCTTGATGCATTCCGAGCTGCTGTATTAGATACAGTGGATTCCCCAACAGTTACTGCTAAATCCTCTGCAGAACCAGTGGTCAAATTACCGGGTCAAGGCAATGCAGGTCTTGCAGAAGCGAGTACGCCAGCTAATGACAAAGGAGCGACACCACTTTCACCAGGACAACTCATTACAAAAGATACTATCGTTCGTCATGTCGTCGAAGTGTATCCAGAATTGATTCCTATCTTGCAATCCATGGGTATGGGTTGCCTTGGCTGCCCTTCTTCTACTGGGGAACCTTTATGGCAAGCGGCAAATATCCACGGTATGGACATCGATGAATTAGTAGCAAAACTCAATGCAGGTCGCAATGTATCTGAAATTGCTATTACAAAAGATTCCATCATTCGTGATATTATAGATATGTATCCACAAACGGTACCTGTATTACAATCCATCGGTATGGGGTGTCTTGGCTGCCCTTCTTCTACGGGAGAACCATTATGGCAAGCCGCTCAAATTCACGGTATCGAAGTAGATGATCTTGTTTCTAAATTAGAAGTCGCACGAAAAGGAGCTTAACATGTCAGCAGTACTTGGACACATTCACTTTTGGTTGTATAAAAAAATTCAGTTGATCGCTGAGCGTGAAGAACTGATTAAGAAAGAGGCGCAAACTCGCCTTGATGATTTAGCCGATGAATTACATGCAACAGCTATCGATTTATATGGAAAACCAATTCCTCCAGATCGTCAATTAGATCGTATTATTGACCACAACAACATTCACGGTTGGTTACATAACCAATTGCAAACCTCTTCCGTTCGTGAAGCTACTTTCATCAAAGATTTAACGGATTGTGGCGGAGACGACGGTATCGATGCAGTATTAGAAGCATTCATCAAACAAGGCGCAATGTGCGGTACAGAAGCAAAAGAAAAACTGACTGCTCAAACAGCAGCCGCTATTTACACAGTGATGCAAGACTACTACGTGAACGGCATGCCTTGTGACCCAAGCGATACTGTGATCGAGCAAACTGATACTACCTTTAGTTGGTACGGAAATCACCAAAATCAAATTTCCTATTGGAAAACAGCCGGCGTCAATCCAATTATTATGGCAGCTGCCTTCCAAGCATGGTTCAGCGCTTTCGTGAGTCACGTAGCACCGGACTTTGCATTCAATGTGAACCTTGATGGTGACATTCCTGTATATACAATTGCAAAAAGCTAAGTAGCTAAACCCTTTTTATATTATTAGAACAGCATGACCGCTGTTGGTATTGACTTTCACCGCTATGAAAGTCCCCAGAATAGGAGGTTCTACTATGGCAGGAACTGTAAAACAAGAACTAGGTTTAATTTTTGATGGTCCTAATTACAAAATCGTGAAAAAAGGCGGCGTCGCTGGTGACCAAGTGGAAAAACACAATCACCCAGAGGCTAACGTAATCTTCACTGTAGTTAAAGGTAAAGTGAATGTATTCCTTAACGAAACAGAATCCCATATCTTAACACCAGGCGAAGTATTGCACTTCGACGGCAACAACTACATCCAAGCTACATTGGTGGAAGATAGCGAGTTCATTGTAAACCTAATTCATAAATAAAAATAACCCCTAGGTACATCACCTAGGGGCTTTTTATATCTTATTTGTTGATGCGTTCTACTACTGCTGGAGTTAAGTCGATAACTTGGTTACCTTCTTTAACAGCACCAGCAGATGTTGGATTAGCTACTAATACATCGATATCTTTTTCTTTTGCAATAGCTTGAATTGCTTCTGCCACTTTTTTGTCCAATGGAGCTAATGCATTTGCTTCTTCTTGATTATATTTTTCTTGGATGCTACGAACATTTTTATCGAAGTATGCTTGTTTTTCAGCATCTGTTTTGAAGTTGTTTAATTTTTTGAATTCACCTTCTAATTTAGGGCCGTATTCTGCACGCAATTTATCGATTTGCATTTGGATAGCACCAAAGCCATTGTATCCTGTGTAGATAGCTTCTTCGTTAATTACGCCTACGTTAGCAGCGTTAGATACTGTGAAAGCACCAACTACAGCCAGTGCACCTAAAGTTGCAATTTTTTTAGTTAAGTTCATGTATAAGCCTCCCTATGAGAAATATTTTCATCTATTTATCTAGTATAGCAAAGTTATTTCTATTTAGCAAATTACCTTACATCTTTACTATACCCTATGTATGTGAAAGTAACATGAAAATTATTGTTCTTCACTTACATATACATATTCTTCTTTTTTCAATTTGCTAATAATTTCTGGCACCATGCCGATCAAACGATCGAAACCAGTATATTTAGCAGACCCTTTGATATTGAATAATTCAATACGTTCTCCTTTGATGACAAGCACTGCTGTTGGCTCAACTTTCGCTCCGCCACCGCCAGCTTTTTGGCATCCACCTAAACCAAGAGATACGTCAACGAATGGTACAATCGTAGTATCGCCTAATTGTACAGCTTCACCTACTACGGTTTCCACACGAATCATTTCTTTAAATTGTTCAAATAAAGGCTCTAAATTGTCTTTTAAATTAGTAAGTTTAGTATCCATCATGACCTCCTATGATTCTTCAACTTCTGAAAGTTCTTTATTTTGCACTTTGCTTACGACGACGATACTGTACAAATGCTTTTACACTGTCCATCAGACACTCTCTGACTGCTTTTTTTACAATAAATAGAGTTCCATAGAATGCAAACACGCCTAATTGCATACGCCCTTTTACAGTTAAGCTACCTGTATAGGCAAACTCTGTATAAGAAAAATTTACTTGTTCCACTTGTTTTGGGCATAATGTATAGGCAGCCGCGGTGATCAACCCCATTTCATAAGGTCTAGGGATTCCAAAGTCACCTTCTAATTGGAATACTCTAGGACTAGCATGGCTAGCACATTGCTTACTAACGGTAAACAATGCTTCATAGAGTTTAGGGTTTGATACATGTTTCCACCACCAATAGGTTGGTAAGTCTTTTGTATCTTTTTTCTCTTCTGTTGTTTCTTCTTGCAATGATGTAGATTCTACTGGTTCCAGTACCTGCCCATTGACATCAAATCGAACAGATTGCACGGGTTCTGGCCCTGAGTATCCAGATAACGGATACGGATCTGGCTCGTCTAGTACTTCTTTTGTGTCTACATCTTCTTTACTGTCTGTCGCTAACGGATCTAGTTCTTCTTTTACCCTACGATTTAACCAATCTTCATAATCACGGGCAGAACCAACTTTCATAGACCCTAATACATAGACCTCCTTAAACAAGGGATGCCCTTGCTTATACGCAAGATGTACCTTCAATACACGATACATCCACTCTAATCGGAAGTTAAATTCATAAGGTTTGCGCGAACTTACTTTCAGACTATATGTGATAGGAATACATAGAATGGCTATGATGAAAGCTATTACTAGAAGCAATAGAATCATCCATAGTGACACGATACCACCTACCTTTCAGTATGTTATACGATATATATACTTAAATTATACCATTCTTTGCCCTTAATGCTCAATACCAAGACGAGCTTCTACACCTTGATCATAATAATGGCGGTACGCCTCCATGACGGTGACTAAGTCCGCTTCATCTAAGAGCCATTGAGGAGCACCACGACCAGTAAACACGAGTTCAACATCGGGATTACGAGCCGCTAGTAACGCGCGCCCTTCCACTTCATCAATTAAACCGAAGAAGAGAGCCATATTGTATTCATCTAAGATAACAATATCAAAGTCTCCTGTAGCCACAGCCTGTAGGGCCCGTTCTTGACCTATGTGGATCAAGTCTTTGTACTCTTGTGGGGGTTGCCCTTTCGGAAAAACCACTACATCATCCCCCCATCGGCGCAACTCTTCTTCGCTTTTCATACCTTCTGGAATGATAAAGAATGGTTTTCCTACTGTTTCTACTGTGATGGGCTCTAATTGATCTAATACGGCATGTTCTGAATATACCTTAGATTTCATAAATTGAAGAAGCAGCACTTTCTTGCCTACTCCAGCCGCACGTACGGCTAGACCGATGGCTGCGGTTGTTTTTCCCTTGCCATCACCTGTATAAACTTGTACATAGGATTTCATAATTGCCTCCTATTGAATGGGCAAAAACAATAATGGATCTGTAGCCACACCATTCACACGCACTTCATAGTGAACGTGGCTACCCGTACTTTTACCAGTACTTCCCATGAGTGCAATGGATTGTCCTTTTTTTACAGACATTCCTACTTGTACTAGGAGCGCTGAATTATGCCCATATTTTGTCACAAATCCATTGCCATGATCGATTTCTATTTCATTACCATAGCCGCCATTATACCCTGAATAGGTCACAGTACCTGCCGCAGTAGCTACAATCGTAGTACCTACATCGTTAGCGATATCTAAACCTTCATGGAAAGCTCCTCCACCGTACACAGGGTCTTGTCGTGCCCCAAAAGTAGAGCTAATGATGCCTTTGGCGGGCCAAATGGATGGCATATGACTATTAGCATCCGCCGCGTCGCCCTCCATAGCTAACATAGATTGCAATTCTCGAATATCTTTACCCACTCCATCTTTAAGAACATTGTAGAGAGTATACATAGATACCAGACGACGTTGTGCTTGACGGTCTAAGCTAGATATACGAGCAGATAATTGGGTGGTTGTGAAAGTCTTATTTACGCTTTTGGGAGAAGGGTCCTCTTTCTCTTCTTTGCTTTGAGTGCTCCCATCTGTTTTTGGTACTGTACCCGACTCTGTACCTTTAATCATATTTCTAATATTTTGATCTAGCTCATCCAGAGTCTTCATTTTTTTATCTAAGACTTCTATCTTTTGATCCAATAGTTTTAATTGCTCTTTTTGTAATTGATTTTCTTGGCGTAATTGCAAAACTTCTACTTGTCGTGCAATCCCCCAGATACCAAATCCTAGCAAAATCACTAAAATAGCAATGATTATAATGTCTATGGTCTTAATGTTCTGTTTTGTAAACCGCAAATTCCAGTCATCACCATGTTGCTCTAGATGTGACTGCAACCACTTAGGTATTTGCATATAACATCCTTTCTATGCTGACACAGAAGAACTAGCTAACACATCTCCATTACTTCGTTGTCCCATAGCAGATTGCAAGCTAGCTAATTCTTCTTGTGAAAGACTGGCTAAACTTTTACCATTCACAATTGGTTTCGTAAAAATACGTGATTCATTTCTCCCATACACACTAGAAATAACAATCCCATTAAAATTGCCATCTAATAATGTTAAGGAAAAGGATAGTTCATTACCAATGTTTTCAAAGGCATTATATTTTACAAAACCAATATGCTGAAATGTTTGTGCCTGTGTGGATTGAATCACTTTTTGTTCTGATAAAATCGTTTGCCAAGTGCTTGCCATATCTCGCAGTTCTTTCACTTCAATGGCAAGGCGTCGCTCAATACTCTGACCATTTTCGCCATCCATAAAGTATCGATAGCGCTTGGCTAGGCGACTCACTCGGATATGTAAACTGAATGCATGTAATACTAGCAATACAATGATTCCCGCTAATATCCATGGTAACCAAGGTAATAGTTGTTCTAACACAATAATCCTTTCTATTCTAATTCATGTTCAAATGGCT
>CAUQZV010000064.1:0-6265 GCA_963522415.1 uncultured Veillonella sp.
GAACCCAATTCGTTTATTTCGTACATAGGCCAATTCATCGTCCCCCAGATGGGCTACTTCTTCTCCATCTAATCGATAGGAACCACTGGTAGGTCTATCAAGACACCCTAAGATATTCATAAACGTAGACTTCCCCGAACCAGAAGGTCCCATGATAGAGGTAAACTCTCCTTCATAAATGGACAAATCAATACTATGTAATACTGGTACCGTTAACTTTCCATTCACATAGGTTTTCGTAATCCCCTCCAAGGTAATGACTGCTTTTTTTTGAGTTTCCATTAGAATGGCCCCCTCTGTTGTTGTTGTTTTTTCGTCGCACTTACATCACCACTGATAATGATTTCATCACCTTCTTCTACTCCAGAAATAATTTCAATTGTAGAATCACCAGTCATACCAGTTTTTACACTGGTTCTAAGAGGTTTACCATTTTTGATGACATACACAAATTCTCCCACTTTATCAGAACGAACAGCAGCCAATGGAACTACCAATACATTTTGTCGTTCTTCTCCATGAATCGTAGCACGTGCGGTCATACTAGGAAAGAAATGACTTACATCACCAGCAGGAATTGCTACGCGCACTGTATAATACACTACAGATGAACTGGTCGTTCCCATACTACCTTTTGTACCTAAAGAAATACTTTTAACAGTACCCGTGAAAGTCTTACCAGGATGCGCATCGACCGTGAAATCTACTTTGGCACCTTCTTTTACATTTCCAATATCTGTTTCGTCAACTGTTAAATAAATTTCTAAATCAGACAAATCAGCGATAGTGGCAATGATCATTTGTGTAGAAATACCAGTGGCGATAGTTTGACCTGCTTTCAAAGGTTCTCCAATAATGGTCCCATCCATAGGAGCTGTAATAGTACTATCTGTTAAGTTTGCTGCTACTTGATCATAACTAGCTTTTGCTTTTTCATAGGCTGCTAAGGCATTATCATAGGTTTGCTGTGAAATTGCACCTTGTGACACTAACGTACGGTATCGATCCAAATCTGTGGCTGTTTGGTTAAGTGTGGCCCTTGCATTATCTACAGAAGCCTGTAATTGACGAGAATCAATAGTAGCGATGACCTGACCTGCTGTTACATGCTGATTGGCTTTCACCAAAACAGATTCTAATTTGCCAGGAATATTGGTAGATACATCTACATAGCGAACAGGATTAATCGTTCCCGTTGCATTAATAGTAGATGAAATACTACCTTTTCCTACTTTTCCCGTCGTATAGGTAGGTGCCTCTTTTGTTTGGCTACTGCTATACCATTGCCATCCACCAATAGCTACCACTAAGATAGCCACAATGGCAATCCATAATTTTTTATTTTTCCACATAAAATATCTCCTTTCGTCCATCGATTATATATAGAATACCACCAAAATGGTGTTTCCTTACTCTAATAGGCCCAAGCCCCAACATATAGTATAGACTTTTATCTCCTTAAACTGGTTTACGCCTGCTGATAGCTTCCTTTTATAAGTAGCACTTTACTATAGTATAAAACAAAACATACCATAGATAGAGGATAAAAAGAAAAGAAAACTAAAGTTAGTTTTCTTTATCTTATACAATACAATAGCAAAACAACTATGAAATTATTGTCCTAATACTCGTATTAATTGGTATAAAGAAGTATCTAAAGGATACTCACATGTAACTGCTTCCTCATAGGCTATCGCATCAATATGATTGCAATGAACCCCTATTAGATGATGAGTATGTCCCTCTAGCAAGGCACGTACTCCTGCCTCTCCTAAGCGAGCAGCCATTAATGCGTCATAAGCAGACGGTGATCCACCACGTTGTAAATAACCTAACACTGTCACAGAAGGTGCATAGGATGTATGTGCTTTAATATATTGAGCCACTTCAAAAGCGCTATAGGCTCCTTCCGCAACGATAATAATACTATTCTTTTTACCATTACGAGTAGTATTTTCTAATGATTCTTTTACCTCTTCTAATGTCATTGGCACCTCTGGTGTCAGTACCACCTCAGCACCGCATGCGACGCCAGCATACACAGCAATATGACCTGCATGTCGTCCCATCACTTCTACAATGGCTACACGATCATGAGCCGTAGAGGTATCACGAATTTTGCTCACCCCATCAATGATGGTATTAAGAGCTGTATCAAAGCCGATTGTATAATCGGTACCATTCATATCTTTATCAATAGTGCCTGGAATTGTCACCGTAGGTAATCCTAGGTCAGACAACACCTTAGCACCACACATAGAACCATCTCCACCAACAACGACTAATCCGTCAATACCATGACGACGTAAATTATCATAGCCTCTTTGTTGATGTTCAGGTTCTTTAAATTCAAGACAACGGGAAGATTTTAAAATCGTCCCTCCCTTGTTCACAATATTCCCTACACTACGCCGAGTCAAAGAAATAAAGTCTTCTTCTAAAACGCCCAAAAAGCCTCGTTGTATTCCTACTACATCGAGGCCTTCATATATTGCACTTCTTGTGATAGAACGAATGACTGCATTCATTCCTGGTGCATCTCCACCACTTGTTAAAATAGCTATACGTTTCATATTATTCACCTTGGTGTACTTTTCGCCGTTTAAAATATATGCCCTTAGACTTTATGGATCCGTCAATACTCGTCACCAATTCATCAGTATGACTGTATGTAGTATCTAACACATGGTCACATTTGCGATATAAGGGTTTCCACCGTCGCATCATCCATGCTACATACCCAGATACATCATCATAATTCATAGTCGGCCGCTTACCAATCCACCGATTGACACGATTTACAATCCGATAATGTGAAGCGCGTATACCTACAATAAAAGAGTATTTTTGCATATATCGTAATGTACGCATGTCAATAGGGAAGTTTCCACCTACAGAAATCACCGCTTCATGATACATGGCCACCTTTTTAATTACTTCAAATTCTGCACGACGAAATGCCTTTTCACCTATTGTCTTAAAAATATCAGCAATAGGCATATTATATCGTTTTTCTAATATTCGATCCGTGTCAACAAACTGCCAGCCTTTGGCATCCGCTAAATTTCGACCTAAGTGACTTTTTCCGCTCCCCATAGAACCAATGAGGATAATGTTTCTCTTGATAGTCGTTTTCATGTTTTATAATATCTCATTCTTCCATCTAGTAGTAAATTTTAACTTTATTTTACTATACTCGACTATACTTTGACAAACCATTAGGACTAATTTTTGGTATTTTCATAAATCTTACATTGTAAAGTAGTCACACTTTGTGAGTGAATAATTTTCTCTATCCTAAAACGCAAGGTAGGATGAACCTTTTGCATCCCTACCAACCACTGTACCATATCTAGGGTAGACCCTTGCACTACCACATCTAGGGATTCTGCTTCTTTGTGCGTACTGACCACCACTAAAGGTGTGTCTCCTATAGAGGACAATACTAAATGATACAAGCCTTCTAGGTCTAACACATTGTCATCTAATTGTTTTATAAATTGATAGCTTTCACTGTTTAAAAATGTTGTTTCTGCCTCCTGTGATAGTATCTCTTCATCAATCTCTGCAGAGATTCGTTTCGTTTCTCCTTGAAAGTACACCATCATACTAATACCCGTAACCACTACACAACAGTACACACTAACGACTAGAAGCAGACTTTTTTTTGGAATTGGTAAGGCTTTCCATAGTGGCTGTAATACGACTACGGTATAGTGCAGTTCCGGATTCTTTTTCCACCACTTCATCATAATGACGGTGACCTCCTAATCGACTCAACACTGAACTAAACTGATGCAATTCAGTTTCACTGCTTCCTTTAGCTTCTATATACCATTGGTTCATAGTAGACCACTCGACCAATTGAATGTGATATGTATTCGATGCATCTAATACATATATACATTCCTTCAACGTCCCCTGTGGCAATGGTTCTTCTTTTGTGTTCTCATGAACCATAGAATCATATACACTATGAGCCTCTTTAGCATCAATATGGCGAGATATTATCTCTTTCTGTTTCTCTACAATATCTTGATACTGTATATATGCTTTTGTGCCTATCGCCATAGAACCCACTAATATAATGATCACTAGAGCTAATAGGGCCCACCATATATTTTTGTATCGAATATACCAACACACCCACTGTATATCCGGTTCTATAAAATTAAGATTTTCTTTATTTTCCATCGGCAAGTAACCTAATCGCTAAACCAAATGCCATTTCATGATTTATATTCTGTGGATTATAATCTTCTCCTTTATCTACTATATGAAGGGGTACCTGATCAATTGTTCCATAGGTTTCTAAAATAGACTCAAAGGCTTTAGATCTTGTTTCATCAAAACCAACTACAATAGCTCCCTTAGGATAGGGTACTTGAAATTGTTTACTATCTTCATAGACCGTTTTACATGCTTCCAATACTTCGTTCACATCTAATGACACTAAGGTATGCCCCGTACAGAATTTATCATTCCATAACGATACTCGCACCTTATCCTCTTCTGGAGTGATACAAAGCATAGATGATTCTCGACCACGGCTGAACGCAAGCGGTGCTGGCCAGTAATCGATAACACAAAGATCTCCCCCACCTTGTTGAATTCCTCGCGCCACCTCTTTAACTTGTTTACGTTTTAAGGCCACGATAAGAATGAACATCAATTCCTCCGTCGTACCTGGCCTAGACGCAAAATCAATGGCATTAGGAAATTCTCCATTCTGAAAGATTCGTTTTCCCTCACGTTGGGCAAATAGATATTGATCTATTTTATGCATCATTGGTATTTCCATGTACACTGATTGTAGTGGTGCTTCAAAAACACAACCAATGGATATGCCTGTTTCTCCATAATAGTCAAAAAACTCTTTCATATCTGTTCCCATATCACTATGTCGTTTTTGAACAATTACATCTTCTAACACAGCAGTGCCTTCAATTTTGTAGGCTTTCACCCCTACAATTTCATCATGTCCAATGGCAATAGCCATTACTGGATTGGTTTTCATATTGACCCCCTTATTCCTGCACTCCTTCTATGCGTATAGCATCCAATACATCATTTTTATATACCGTTCTAAAGTATACGTCTTGCCTCACATTTGTTTCTGTGCCTACATCGATACATATAAGGCGTAAAGAATATCGTTGTGGCTCTCGCTCTTTATATATAATAGCTTCAATTCGTTCCGTATTTGTTTCTTCTAGTACATATTTCGGTGAACCACTACCAGCTATTTCCTTTTGATGTGCTAAAAAGAATTTTTTATTTGCACCTAATACTATGCCCCGCTCTATGCCATATTGACATCGAACAAACCGATATTCATCCATCATGCTCTGATACGTAATCTGCATTGTCTGTTGCCAAGCTATCCAAGTACCAATAGTTATCATGGCTATCAGCAAAATCATGTACGATACAAAACCATTTTTCTTTTGCTCTTTCCAACGGAACATACTAGCTAACCTCTCATGCATTCCTCAATATAACCGTTCTACAATATCTATTTCTAACTACAACTGCTTTCCTTGCCCATTTTTCTAGATATACCTTTTACCTGCATCTAAGTACAATTATTTTTTACATATATTTTATATGTAAGTTACCTTGCTCATGACTCAATTCATACTCTTATAAATAGATTATGCATAGTAACATGTATGCTCAGTATTTCTGCTCATATGCGTATTTCTGTCTATTATGACAAAGTACCACCTTACTTTGCCGTATGGTGTAATCTCTGAAGATAGGTGGCATACGGCAAAATCCCAGTCTGTACATGATATCGGTTCTGTCCACCTTCCATAAGTTGAATGTGATCTCGTCTCCAATAAGGTCGTACCTCTGAGTACCAATGTAAGTCAACAAGACCATCTGATCGTTCCTGAAAAAATGTAGAACCTTCTGGAAATACATGTATTTTCCCTATCTTGGGACTGATCTCACTTTCCGTAATATCCTGTAATTGTCCATCAGATAGGATAGTCACGAACGCATCTTGATAGACCCGTATGCGCCAATTGGAAGGAGATACTAACCAGGAGCCATCTTCACTGACTCGTGGTTTTTTCTCACTATAACGAAGACGATTCATAATCTGTATGCGACTAAACCTAGCATCTAGCAGCAATTCATGACGGTGATGTAACATATGTAGCCACTTCACACTATGTGATGTGATAAGGAAAAATCCCGTTATGATAGTCACTAATAATAGGCTTCCTATTAATGCCTCCACCAGTAGAAAACCTGC
>CAUQZV010000065.1:0-6029 GCA_963522415.1 uncultured Veillonella sp.
ATATTATCATAAAGTTGTCAATCGTGCAATTATTTCCCTATTTACCTTGTTCTTCTGCGATAAGTTTCATGATATCATGACGACTTACCATACCAATTAAATGATACGCATCATCAACAACTGGCAAGTTTTTCAAATGCTTTTCTACCATAGCCCCTACGGTTACTTCTACCTCTGCATCTGCATAGGCAGTAATCACTTCTGTAGTCATAATTTCTTCTACATGAGTAGCCATCAATTTTTTGAATTGTCCATCGTATTCACCGATGCCGCCGTAGTAAATATTAGCACCTAGAATATTAATATAATGTGGTGCATGAGGACGCACTTTTTTATACAATAAATCTCCTTCTGACACAATGCCAATCAACTTGTTATCTTCATCTACTACAGCAATAGCTGTTAAGTTGTGCTTTACCATCAGTTTAGCTACATTTGTAATGTGTTCCTCTTTACCAACGGTAATTGGATATTTGTTCATAATCCCTTGTAATGTCATAGTGAGTTCCTCCTATTTCATATATACATACGCAGCAAAGATAGCAATAACTATCGCTGTTACAACCAAAATGGCAGCCAAACTTTTACGGTTACCA
This sequence comes from uncultured Veillonella sp., assembly GCA_963522415.1. Classification (GTDB taxonomy): domain Bacteria; phylum Bacillota; class Negativicutes; order Veillonellales; family Veillonellaceae; genus F0422. Next base: position 597 of record CAUQZV010000065.1, read on the forward strand.
CCATCCCCCCCTTCATGGGTTCCGATATGATTCCCTTCATCATCATAGGCGTGGCGATATTGACCTTCTAAATCATGATAATCTGTCACATCTTCGACTTTTGCTTGTTGACGTATTTCTTGCAATCGTTTTCTACGTTCCTCTACATCATTCGCTACGGAATGGACTTGTACTTTCATCACATCTTCTCGCAGTCCTTCAAGACGAGGTACCATTAATTGTAACCGCTCTACCAAAGCCTTATTAATATCTACACAGGAACTCAGCGCCGTTTGATGCAAGAATAAAATTTGCACCGTTTCTTCTTCCGATACGCCTGTCGCCCCTGCTAGTACAGCTTTCGCTAATTCAGTTTCCTTTACAAGCATATCAACCACTGTAGAAATATAATAATCTACACGGTCAAATATTTTATTCAATTCTACATTCTGTTCTAATAATTCTTGCTTACGATGTAATAAATACACTGGGTTACCACCAGATGTTTCCATCTGTTGAATCATATTGGCCATATCTATATGGGTATCCAATACAGTGCACACAGTATCTGTTACATTTGTATATTCTCGTATGCCATCAGTAAACATAGTATAACGCTCTTCTAATGCCTCTGATCTCCCCTTCTCTTGTAATTCGACAAAGAGTGTCTCATATCCTTGTACTAAAGTTCTGATTTCACTTTGAATCTCAAGAATATCCTCTTTTCCTTCTGTTAATTCTGTTGTATAGTGTCTTACAAAATCTGGATCCTCTAGGGGTAACTCCTGTATATCAGCTGACACATAAGTGATTCCTTTTTCAATTGCACTTGCCATGCATTTCTCCTTTCTTACCAATGATATGGTTCATTTCTATTAATTTTACAAGCTCTATATAATTGTTCTACTAACACAAGTCGCACCATTTGATGGGTAAAAGTCATAGGGCTAATAGATAATTTCCACTGTGCCCGTTGTCGTAATTCTTCGGACACACCAAAAGCGCCACCGATGAAAAATACCATCTCACTACATCCTTGTATTTCTAGTGCACTAATCCGTTTTGCTAACTCCTCAGAACTCATCTGTTTTCCATATACATCTAGCAATACCACAAAGGATTGAGGAGTACAATACTTCAATAATCGCTGCCCTTCATCGTAGAGGGCTTTTTGCTTATCTGACGAACTTGGCTTATCTCCTAATTTACTCTCTGGTAACTCTGTAATGATCGCACCACCATAGGGTTGCAATCGTTTGACAAATTCTGCTACCCCATCTCGTAAATAGGGCTCCTTTAATTTTCCTATACAATAGATAGAAAACTTCATATCTTACTATCTCCTACGACGTATACTATACTCCCTCATGAGAACCTTATTGACCACCAAAAACATCAATAGATACTATTATTTGCTATCGATACCAATGGATGTATATTCCTTCGGATCCCCGTGATACGCAGTAAATCCTTCATGCCCATTTTTTTTACACCAATCTAATAAGCGTTCTGATAATTGCTCAACTAAATGAAGGGAGTTATTTTGCTCGGACCGATGAGCAAAGACCACTTCCATCCCCTTGGGTCGTCTTAATGCTGCTAATACTTTCATCGCTGTCATATTACATAAATGACCAACATGGCTCTTCACTCGACGTTTCAACTCTGGTGAATATGGTCCATAGAGCAACATATGCTCATCATAATTCGCTTCTAAGACTAATAGATTCGTATCGTGTAAATGCTCTAGCATCTCTTTGGATACCATTCCTGTATCCGTCAATAAGGCCCCTTTCGTTTGGCCTTTATAACAGGCGATACCAATGGGATCTACCGCATCATGGCTAGTAGAAAATGGATGTAACACCATATCTCCTATAGTTACTTCTTTCGTTCCTAATGTTTGAAAGCACTCCGCAGATACGCTAAATTTATCCATAAGGCGCCGAGCTGTATTAGGTCTTGTGATAATGGGTAATCCCATTTGTTTAATCATTTGAGGTACCCCTGCAATATGGTCTGAATGCTCATGGGTAATGACAATGCCTTCTACCATATGCTTCGGTATTTCCAAATCTTTCAAGGCAGTGGTAATCCTGCGACAACTAATACCTGCATCAATAATCACTGCACTACGGGAACTACGAATAATGGTGCAATTCCCTTTACTACCGCTAGCTACGACATGAACTTGTAATTCTTTTTCTTGCAATGTTATATGTCTCCTAGCTTCTTTCTAATACATCTATGAAAGCTTTCATATTGTCTGTTAAATCTGGTCCTCGTCGGAACATATCGCCCCCCACAAGGAACATCGTATCCTTACCGTAAATACTAATCAATTCTGGCAATCGAGCCTCCGTTACGCCACCACCTGGTGATGGACACGACGGTTTGATCGTCGCCAAAGGATTCCGGTTCCTATCGCAAATCTGATGGCATAATTCCGGTTTGAAAGTAAATCGTCCACCGTAAGATACGAAAATATTCATATCACCGCCGAAAATACGTGGCAACAAGCCCATCCACATGGTCGCAGCAATACCCGATGTGCCCGGCAAGGTGAATCCCCCCATCATCGATGGATGCACGATGAGTGGCAAATTCAAAGAATCATCCGTTGCCAATCGATAAAGCCAACCAAAGCCGATTAAGGACGGCGCTACCATAAGAGCCGTAGCACCCGCTTCTTTCGCATAATGAGCCCGTTCTAATACATCTGTGCCATCCCCAGATACATTCGCTGCATACAGAGTATGATGACCGCTCTTAGCGTTCGCCTCTTGCACCGCTTCGGCACAACGTGACACACGATCTTTGAATGGAGAAAAGGACTGATTCGTCAATCCATGGTCATCCTTAATCACATCCGCACCGCCCATAGTGTAAGCACGACACATACGAGCTAGTTCTTCATTGGGCGTCCCCATCGGTTTAATAACGGCTTGAATCATAGGACGAGTCGGAGTTTGACACAACTCTCGAATGCCATCTAAGCCAAACTTAGGCCCCTTGAATGCGTCGACTAAACTTGGGCATAGCTCTATGTCCACCACCCAAATGTGTGGTTGCAACGAAGAGTTGCCAAAGACTACATTTAAAAACTGTGTTACTTCAAATCCTGATGTCTCCACCGGATAGGCAATTTTTGCCCAAAAACAATCTTCTTTTTCTTCCAACGAAAGCAATTGACCCACCATATGACGGCGCGCATCGCTTTCACCTAATAATTCATAAGGAAATTCAATGGTTTGTTCCACCTGGATAGACCAAGCCACTTGCTTCGCCTCTTCATAGGTGGGAACATGCAATGCATAGGTAACGGAAAATGTTTCCATCGGTAACTCCTTTCCCATCATTACAACTTTATCTATTCTAACTTCTTAATATCTATATTGAAAGTGTATTACAATCTCTTAAGTTGTAACATTTTTTTCGAGACTATTTCTCTACTCTTATAGTATGACATAAGTTCTCATGAAATGCTATGCCATACCTACAATTATACACTATATGCAATAAAAAAGAACCTCTTATCGACTAGGTTCTTTTCTTAGAATGTGGTACACTGTTACTATTATTAAATCTATCATTCTACTGGGTATTGTATAACTACATACAGAATAAACTGAGCTCTATTCTGTTAAGAATACAATTCCTTATACTCGTATATGATACACGCTATATCATGCTTTCTACTTAGTGTCTGAACCATTGCACATAGTACAATGCATATAGAGATATAGGTTTATCGGAAAGGACACCTTATGAACTGGAATCACTATCTTTCAAATATAACACAAACACTTCCCCCATCTGGGATTCGTAAATTTTGGGAAAAAGCCATGGCTATGGACGATGTTATTTCTCTTTGCGTAGGGGAACCCGATTACATTCCTCCCCAACCTGTACTAGACGCACTTGTAGCTAGCGTGGAACGAGGAGAAACGAACTACTCTCCTAATGCAGGTATCTTGCCACTACGCAAAGCTATTAGCAATTGGTATGACCGCCGTTACCACGTACACTACGGCACAGATGAAATGATGCTTACCATCGGTGCTAGCGAAGCTATTGACTTGTCCTTGCGAGCACTCCTAAACGAAGGTGACGAGGTGTTAATCCCAAATCCATCCTACGTAGCTCACCAAGCAGAAGTCCACATGTGTGGCGGTACAGCTGTGCCAGTGCCGACGCATTTAGAAGATGGTTTCAAACTTCGTGTAGAAGAGTTAGAAAAACTCGTCACAGAAAAAACAAAAGCTATTTTGATGTGCTACCCAAGCAATCCTACGGGAGCCATCATGGACTATGAGGATCTGTTGCCTATCGCAGACTTTGCGAAAGCCCATGACCTAATCATCATCTCCGATGAAATTTACTCGGAGCTTACCTACCACAAGGATCATGTATCCATGGCATCCTTGCCGGGTATGAAAGAGCGCACCATCATTTTAAATGGTTTCTCCAAGTCCTATGCTATGACAGGCCTTCGCATTGGCTTCCTCTGCGCTCCAGCACCATTCATCACAGCCTGCATTAAACTTCATCAATACAGCATCGTCGCACCAGCCACGCCAGTGCAACATGCTGCCATCGTTGCTCTCAACGAATGCGATGACTCCGTAGTGGCTATGCGCCAAGATTATTTGGAACGCCGTGACATGATTGTGAAAGGCTTCCAAGATATGGGCCTACCGATTGCCGTACCAGAAGGCGCCTTCTATGTGTTCCCAGATATTTCTCAAACAGGTTTATCCGATGAAGATTTCTGCGAACAATTACTAGAACAACAACATGTTGCGGTTGTACCTGGATCTGCCTTCGGCACCTGCGGTGCTAACCGTATTCGCTGTTCCTATGCCTCGTCTAAGGAAACCATCCATGAAGCATTGCGCAGAATCAAAATTTTCTTAACATCACTACAGAATTAAATACTATATAACAGACTAGAGAAAGGTGAACACTATCATATTTGCCTTTCTCTGTGTATACATCAATTTCACACTGTTTGCCTCACATACTCTATGATTGAGAAGAATCTTCCTATCCGCTGCAACATCCTATAGATGACAGCAAGTATCGGTAATATAGAACTCATAAAAGGGTTGTACCAGCACTACCTCTACGGCAGTGCGGTACAACCCTTTTTCTATCTCATCGATATGTAATTATGCACGTTCACAAGAGGCTGTGGTGATATACACAGAGTTATTTTCCACCTCTAGGAATCCCCCAGGAAGGATAAACTCTTCACGTTTGCCATCATGGTCAATGCGGATAGCCCCTGGCGCCAAAGCGCTTACTAAAGGCATATGATGTGGTTGGATACCAAATTCTCCATCGAGCGCTTTCCCTACCACCATAGTAGCATCTTCAGAAAACACTGTTTCATCAGCAGTAATAATTGTTACATGCATGGTACTCATAGATTATTCTCCTTTCCCTAACATG
>CAUQZV010000066.1:0-5570 GCA_963522415.1 uncultured Veillonella sp.
TAGTAGGTGCTACCTATGTGTACACTGACTTATTCAATAGCACATTAGCTACGGTTGCCTTTGCATTAGCCATTGTAAGCTTCTTAGTGTCTTGGGGCTTTACACGTATGCGCCAAACTGGTAAAGGTTTTGTGTTCAGTGCATTGACAATTCTATTTGTTACATTGGCTTACTTTGCAGGATTATTCCCTCGCATTATGGTATCCAGCATTGATCCAGCGTACAGCTTAACAATCATGAATGCTGCATCTTCTACATACACATTAACATTGATGACAATCGTAGCATGCATCTTCGTACCTATCGTATTAGTGTACCAAGCATGGGCATATTACTATTTCCGTCATCGTGTATCACAAGATGACTTACACTATTAATCTATAGTGATTTTGAAAGGGGCGTGGTTTCACGTCCCTTTTGTTGTATAGAATAAAGATCAATATATAACGATTCTGAAAGGAGGTCTTATGTTTCATCCCTTTGCATGGCAATTAGTGAAATTGCACCCTCGTTCCTATGGAGGGTTATTATTGCTGACCTTACTTGGTACGGTAGCGACCTTAGGACAAGCCTATGCCTTTGCTCGCATCATTGATAGCTTAGTAGTACAAGGTGAAAGCCTACCCTATGGTACGATGGCTGTATTAGGAGCCATGATTAGTATGCGCATGGTATGTTCTCATGGAGAACAGTGGCTAAGAGACCATATTGCCAGTGCCGTTCATGAGGACCTACGGAATCGAGTGTTACATCATATGATTGCCCAAGGTGTTCGTCAATCTGAAAGTGCTGGATCTGTTACCCATATTTTGACAGATGGATTAGACCATGTAGATGCCTATATGAGTCAATATATTCCACAAGCTCTTTATGCTGTATTGATTCCTCTTATGATATCCATAGCTATCATCGATTCTGTATCTTGGATTGGATGGATTTTATTAATGACTTATCCTTTGATTCCTTTCTTTATGATTCTTATCGGTAAACAAGCGGACAAATTAAACAAACAACAATGGGAACGAATGCAATTCTTAGGTGGCCATTTTCTTGATGTATTACAAGGTTTGACGACACTGAAAGTATTTGGTCGTGCCAAAGAACAGGTTCATGTCATAGGCCGTTTATCTGGTGAGTTTCGCGATGCCACATTAAAGGTATTGCGTATCGCTTTCTTATCTGCCTTAGTATTGGAATTGATTGGTACCATTAGTACAGCTATGATTGCCGTTTACCTAGGGGTGTCCTTAGTCTATGGTGAGGTAGAGTTTTTGCCGGCGTTCTTTATTTTATTGTTGGCACCAGATTTCTATGCGCCTTTACGACAATTAGGTGCTGCTTTCCATACAGGATTGTCTGGTAAGGTGAGTTTGATAGCCGTGCAAGAGTATCTAACATCTAGTACAGAAGTAGTTCGTACAGGTCAAGAAACACTTAAGAGACCGATACAAACCTTAGAGTTCCGTGATGTGGCGTACGAATATGAGGAAGATCATGTGGGTTTAGAGACTTTCACAGGTGTATTGAAACGTGGATGTTCCTATATGCTAGTCGGTGAAAGCGGAGCGGGCAAAACGACGATATCCAATGTGCTTATGCAATTATTGACGCCTACTAAGGGGCAGGTCACAGTGGATGGCTATGATTTACAGACCTTAGACCGTCATTGGTACCACGAGCAAATTGCCTATCTCAGTCAAACACCGTATATTATGAGTGGTACTTTGCGAGAGAACTTGCAATTTGGATTAGAGGCAACTAATGAGCTATTGTGGAAAGTACTGCACCAAGTGCAATTAGCTGATTTTGTGAGTGCCTTACCATTGGGGTTAGATACGGTGATTGGAGAAGGTGGTTACGGATTATCTGGCGGACAACGCCAACGATTAGCCTTAGGACGGACCTTGTTGCGACCAGCGCAAATCCTTATTCTCGATGAAGTGACGGCCCATTTAGATGTGGAAACAGAAAATTTGATTATGCAGGTACTGCGTGAGTATGGTCAAGATAAAATCGTTCTCTATGTGGGCCATCGTGTACAAACTATGAAGTATGTGGATACTTTATTTGTGATGCAAGCAGGAAGGCTAGTTGAATCCGGTAGTTATACGGATTTAGTGGCACAAAATGGATATTTTGCGTCTTTAGTGAATACCTATAGTAATCCTGTGATGAGAAAGCTAACTTACTCAGATGCAGTATTTGTTAAGGAATATACTACGGTAGTCAATAAAGAGATGATACAAGAGGGGAACGCTAGCACATACGAAACGGAGTATGATAATGTGACGCCTACTAGGATGAAAGCAAGTACTTCAAAAGGTGAGATGCAACAAAGCGAAGCAACAGGTTCCGTGAGACAACAGGATATACGCCGGGGGCTAGTATCGTTATGGAACTTGCTATCTCAACATAGAGTCTTGTTAGTGGGCAGTGTTATGCTTGCCATGGGCACGGTGCTCATGAATATTGGATTACTGACTACGTCTACATGGCTCATAACGAAAGCTTCGGAGCATCCTATATTAGTAGTTCTTAGCTTGGCTATTGTAGGAGTACGATTCTTTGGGATTGGCCGTGCCATCTGTCGCTATGGGGAACGCTATGTGTCCCATTCGATGGCTTTTCAAGGCTTGTATGAACTACGTATCGACTTCTTTAAGCGGCTAGAACCATTGGTGCCACGCCTCTTTCAATCAATGAAAATGGGCGACCTACTAGGGCGAATTATGGCAGACATTGAGACATTGCAGTTCTTTTATTTGCGTACCTTAGTCCCTAGCCTTTCGTTCATCGGTATGACGATATTAGGATGTTTGATTGGCTACCAATTGCATCCTATAGTTGCGATAGTGATTGCACTGTACAGTATCATTGTAGGTATTATACTGCCAATCATCATTACCTATGTCTTGCGACAAGTTCCACCTATGCGCCTACACACGAGAGGGCTGATGAAAGAGAAATTCATCGAATCTGTGCATGGCGTAGTAGATATCATTATGAGCCATCAAGAAACAAGGTTTGTACAGTCTATGAAAGCATCCTTTAGCGCTTATGATGGTTGGCAAAGCCTATGGAATCGTGGTGTTCGCTGGAACCAGACTATTCTGCTGGGCTTAGCTCAATCAGCATTACTAGTGGGGGTGGTCGTTGGAGTATGGGTCATCGATGAAAGCTCTTATGGACCACTATGGGTGGCAGTACTCGCTATTGGATTACAGTCTTACTTTGAAGTATTGCAACCTATGACAGAAGCATCTTTGCATGGGTATGAAAGTGCTTTAGCCATGGACCGATTAGAAGCTCTAGGCGGTCAAGGAAACCAACAGATACAATCAGTAGATCGTGTAAGTAATTATAGTAGTAGAGGCTTGGGGGAATACGTTGATAATGACAGTTCGCACGATGTATCCCCTATGATTCGTATACAATCGCTATCCTTTGCCTATGACGTTCTACCTATCTACGATAGATTACACTTGTCGATTCAAAAAGGTGAGAAAGTTGCGATTGTTGGCCCTAGTGGGTCTGGTAAAAGTACTTTATTTGCACTCCTACAAGGATGGTATACATACAGTGGTACTATCTCTATTGATGGAGTTGATACAAGGGCACTTTTAGAGGAACAGTTGCAATCCTATATGGCATATGCTACCCAAGATATCTATGTATTTCATGCTACCATAGGGGATAATATCCGATTGGCTAAGCCGAGTGCAACGGATGAGGACATTTGGCAAGCCTTAGAAGCGGTACAACTGGCAGACTGGGTACGGACGTTACCAAAAGGTTTGCGTACCATGGTCGGTCAAGGGGGCATGGGTCTTAGTGGTGGACAACGACAACGCCTTGGTATGGCGCGATTGTATTTACGTGATGCAGAGATTCTGCTCTTGGATGAGCCATTAGAAGGATTAGACCAAGTCACACGACACTTGGTACAAGATCAGTTGAGTACCTTGTTCCAAGGAAAAACTGTGTTATACATTACACACCATATTGAACAATTGCATGAAATGGATCATATCTTGTTCTTAGAACAGGGACATATTGTAGAAAGTGGAACCTATGAAAGTTTATTAGCTTTACAAGGTAGATTCTACGAGTATCATCGATTAAGTATGGAGCGCATCTAGTATATGCATCTATACAATTACATAGCCCTACCTATAGATGAATGTGCTATGGGTAGGGCTTTTCTTTCATTTGTAGGGGGACTATGATATAATTGTGGTAAATTATGAAAGTGTATCACTTAGATTCGAATAACCTACTAGATAGGAGATATATATGGGACAATTAGTTACAAAGCTGTTGAAATTAGCCAATGCTGTAACTACACAAACACATATAGAAGCCCCACGTTTACCAGAGCAACTAGAAGATGGAAATACATTGTATGATCATCGTATGCTATCCATTGAGGAAGAAGCGGTGAACCACAAGATGCGATCTGTGGTGCGTAATCATTGGTTTTTTCATTCTATTATCTTTGAGTTTGAACCCAATAATAAGGTATTCATGAATGTCATCACGAAATTGGGGAATGTTATCAATGTAGAATTTGATATTGATGATATTTGGTTTGATGATTATACATCTACCATTCAGCTAAAATTAGATGTGGCTAACGTGGATATGGGGGGCTTATTCTTAAATATCATTACTCATATTTTAGGAAATTGGAGTTTGCATGTATTGGGGATGTTCTTTAATCCTTTCAGTATCGGTAATGATACGTCATCTATGCGCTTAGAAAAGAAGGGCATTATTCGGTTTGATTTGTCACCAAATAGCCCAGTACGAGACTTCATTCCTTGGCCACAACGACCAAAGGAAAGTGTGGGGCCAGTGCTATTGACAGCTATCAAATCGGGACAATCTGTATTGCAAGTGGAGTACTATGCATTCCATCAGAAGCTAGAAACCTATTCAGCTCCGGAAATGCCGGTCAAAACGAACTGGGTACGCTCCATAGATATGGCGGCCGCTTTGTTAATGCCCATAGGGGTATGGGTGAGTTTTGTTATCTTGAACCATTACTTACCACATGAAGAATTACAGGATTTTTCTTTTTCTACGTATTTCTTTATTTCCTTAAGCATTTTGCTATTCAGTTTTATGGTCATGAATATTCCTCGGTATATTTATATGTATTTTGAAACGAGGAAAAAATGGCAATCTGTCTTTGTGAGCAATAATATTAAGATTCAGATGCGACGATTGCAACGACGCATTGCCATGCAAAAGCAGGCTCTAGAGAATGATAAAAACGTTGTGAAACGACAAGAACACATCGTGGAAATGTTGATGCAAATACGGGATAAACGATTCTTGGCACATCGGTTGAAAGTGGCTGATGAAGATCGGGATCGGAAACAGAAAGTGAAGTTTATTATTGCTTATGTACTGTGTACGTTCCTCGAATGGATGCTCCTTATACACTAAGCACTGATGTATTTTGGGTGGGAGGGGGATATATGTCTGTAAAAAACATGCTGCCGCAAATTGTTTTTTAGGCTCTTTGTCAAATGTGGGGGCTACTCATATAAAGAGTTCTTAGCACG
>CAUQZV010000067.1:0-5423 GCA_963522415.1 uncultured Veillonella sp.
GTATAAAAAGGAAACGAAATCCTATGATGTAGTACACCACAACGATGGTTCTTATATTGAAGTGAGTCCTAAGTTATCTGTAGAAGGATACCTTGACGATTCCACTAACGTATACGCATCCTATGGACATTCTTTTGCGCCGCCAACCTTGTACCAAGTGTACCGTTACGGCAAAACATCTAAAACTCCTGTTTATGCAAATCCAGAGTTAGATCCAGAACATTCTGATACTTTTGAACTTGGTTTGAAAAAAACTTGGAATGAAAGTACAAAATTAAATGTAGCAGCTTTTTACGTGAATACAAAGGATAAAATTCAATATGTGACATTTAAAAAAGCTGATGGTACAGATAATTACAAAAAATATATCAATGTAGGATCAGAAACACGCCGTGGTGTAGAATTAGAACTTCGTCACAAGTTGTCTAACAAATGGTCTGTCTTTGGAAACTATACGTGGCAAATGGGATATATAGAAAGCAAAGCTTTGGCCAATACAGATCAAAGTGATGGAAAAAAACAAAACTTTGATATTCCAAAACATCTATTCCATGGTGGTTTTGAATACAATAGTGGCAAGTGGAATGCGATTTGGGATATGCAATACGTAAGCTCCCGCAACAGCAAAGATACTGCCGGTGGTGAGCCGGAGTCAGAAGATGCGCACTTCTTGAGTAATGCGTCCGTAAATTACAAAGTATCCGAAGAAGCAACATTGCAATTCGGAGTACAAAATATCTTCAATCGTGAATACTATGCGAGAGAAGCAACAGGTGGCCGTACGTATAATGTAGGCATGAAATTCAAATTCTAATACAACATAATATTAATAATATGAGACGTTCCGACGAGGGGCGTCTCATTTTGTTACCTACTAGATGTTGTATGACCAATTGGAATAGCACTACCATAGGCAATGGCTCTTACCAATGGTATACTAAAGAGGATATAAAGATATTCATAGTAGAGGTCCAAGTGATTCGTAAGGGGAGTATGTATGAATTATAAGCGAAATGTACTAGCAGGACTTGTTATGGCATGTTTGAGTACTGTACCATTTGTGTATGGAGCGTCGGCAGAGGTAGGCTTTCAACAGGTTGTGACGCAACCGGAGCTCATTGAGGTAAGCACAGCAGGGCGAGCTGTGGCGATGCGCAAATACCATGAGGTGCTCAACTATCCAGAGGGACTGCATATTAAGGTAAATGGTGTAGGGTATGACACGGTGCAGCAGAAGCACCATAATGTAACTGGTATTTATGTATTGGATGGTACTAAGTTAACTGTCTACAAGTGCTTGCAAGTAGATCTAAGTAATGCTCACCCTTATGACCAAGCTGATGAAATGGCACATTATTACATGAGTGGTATCTATGCCGGCTTTGGGCGAAAACATGTTGATGACCCGCAATATGATACAAAGGTGGTCGTTCATGGGCCCACTGTGATTCAAGCCGTTGGCAATGGGGTACAAGCTAATAAAGATAGTTATATTACGTTAGACGGTCCTGTGAAAATTGAAACTATGCCATTTAAGCAGGCAGATGTGTATGCTGCTATTGTCGAAGAAGGTAGCATTGGCATTGGTACTAACCGATTAGCTGATACCTATACCAGCACAACGATTTCTTCTGTGGAGCAGGTTGATCAGTATCCGACAGTACAAGTGACGGGTAATCTTGGTGTGCTTAACAAAAATTATGGGTTGAACCCTAATCCAGGTCGTCATGGTTCCTATATTAAGATGAACTTAGGTACAGATGATTCTAGTTGGACTGGTGGGGCTTTAAATGAATTTGCTGAAAGTGGAGATAATCCTCATCAATCAGGAATCACCTTAGTATTAAAAAACAATGCCACATGGCATAACCAATGGATTGGTGCAAAACGACATCGTACGGGTCATGAAGAATTGCTATTGGGCACAGGGAAAGGATATGCTTTCACTGGAAGCCACATTCAAAATATCATTGGTGGGGATACTCCAGAAACGGCAGGTATCATATACCAAGAAGATGCATATCCTATCGTAGTAAATATATTAAAAGGGTATATTAAAGTGGTAGACCATAGACCTAATGCATTGGATGGAAGCGCGCCAATCTATGTAAACACTAATGAAGGATCCTTGACCATTCTCAAATAGTTATGCATATTTTGCATAGTAATAAAGAAAAGCTTGCATGCTATTATCATTTTAGAGTATAATTGTGTGGAAGTATTATTACTTGGTCATAAAAGGTGGTTATATGAGTCGTATAAAGAAGGAAGAACGACAACAGTTATTGCGCGAAAAACTGAATATAAGTCCCTTCACGACAGATGAGGAATTGGCCACATATTTTGGTGTCAGTGTTCCTACCATTCGATTGGATCGGTTGGCTCTAGGCATTCCTGAATTACGTGAACGGATTAAGGCAATGGCACAGGAGCATTCTGATGATCGACAGCATATTGATCGGGCAGATGTGGTAGGAGATGTCATTGATTTAGCAGTAGGACAATATGGCATCAGTGTTCTTCGCACTACAAAAGACATGCTGGATCGCTCTGGTTACGTAGAGGCACAATATTTATATGCTCAAGCGAACTCGTTGGCGAGAGCTATTGTAGGAGTACCTACGATGATTGCTGGAGTTGGGAATATTAAGTATAAAAGCCTTGTTAAGAGTGATGTCAATTTGGCGGCGAAAGCAGAGTTAGTGCGACAACGAGGAGAAAAATTCTTTATAAAAGTAACAATCAAAGATAACATAAAAGAAGTGTTTCGCGCTAAATTCATTATGGAATCTGTGATAGAATAAAGGTGAACTATGAAGATTGCAGTAGATGCTATGGGTGGCGATTTTGCTCCCCTCGAAATAGTCTTAGGCTCTATTGCCGCTGTGCACGAATATGATACTATGGATATCGTGCTGGTCGGTGATGAAAGTAAAATAAAAGAAATTTTAGAAGCTGAAGGTGAATTGGAGAATCCAAGGATTTCTATTCATCATGCTAGCGAAGTTATAGAAATGCATGAGCACCCCAGTATTGCGTTACGCAAGAAAAAAGATGCGTCCATTGCAGTGGCGACACGTTTAGTTCGTGAAAAGGTTTGTGATGCGGTCATTGCACCAGGTAGTACTGGGGCAGCCGTAGCATCAGCCTTGCTAGGATTGGGAAGAATTAAAGGGATTGAACGCCCTTGTATTGCCACGCCATTGCCAACAGCGAATGGCGTGACAATTATGCTAGATTCTGGTGCTAATGCGAATAGTAAGCCAAAACATCTAGTGCAAGGGGCTATCATGGGATATAACTATGCTCAGTTGTTACTTGGTAAACCTAACCCAACTGTGGGCTTGTTAAATATTGGTGAAGAATCCACAAAAGGAAATGAAGTTGTCTTAGAAACCTATCCGTTACTACAAAAACTAAAAACAATCCCTTTTAAAGGGAATGTGGAAGGCCGTGATATTCCAAAAGGAACGGTAGATGTAGTAGTATGTGATGGATTTGTAGGTAATGTGGTGCTAAAATTTGCAGAAGGTCTTGTATCTGTGGTGCAAGATATTCTAAAAGAAGGCATCAAACAAAGTAGCATTATCTCTAAACTAGGGGCGTTATTGATTGTTCCTGTGTTTAAGAAAATAAAGAAACGACTAGATCACACAGAAAATGGCGGAGCACCTCTATTAGGAGTCAATGGTGTATTTATCATTTGCCATGGTAGCTCTAAATCTAAGGAAATTATGACAGCCATTAAAATTGCTGGAGATCTAGTAGAACGGAAATTGATTGAACATATTTCCTCAAGTATTGAAGAAGAAGGGACCCTAACATATGACAATGCTGAATAAGCCAGTCGGAATTATTGGTACCGGTAGCTATGTGCCAGAAAAAGTTCTTACAAATGCAGATTTAGAAAAAATGGTAGATACTAGCGATGCTTGGATTCAAGAACGAACAGGCATTAAAGAACGTAGAATTGCACCAGAAGGTGTAAATGCTTCAGATATGGCTACAGAAGCGGCAAAAAAAGCCTTAGAGGCTGCTAACTTAACAGCAGAAGATATCGATTGTATTATTGTTGCCACCTTAACAGGCGATATGGCAATTCCATCTACGGCATGTTTAGTACAAGCGAATCTAGGAGCTACGAAAGCGGCAGCCTTTGATTTATCTGCAGCTTGTTCAGGATATGTATACTCTTTGATTACAGCTAGTTCTTATATCAATGCGGGATTGTTTAAAAATGTCCTCGTAGTAGGCGTGGAAGTATTATCTCGTGTGGTAAACTGGGAAGATCGCAATACATGTGTTCTTTTCGGTGATGGTGCTGGGGCCGCTGTAGTGTCTACAGTAGAAGAAGGCTATGGTATGCTCGGTATGGATATGGGGGCTGACGGAAGTGGCGGAATGCATCTATGTATTCCATCTGGAGGTACGGCATTGCCACCAACCACAGAGCGTCGTGAAGAGGGGCTTACTTTCATTCATATGAATGGACAAGAAGTATATAAATTTGCTGTAAAAACGATGGGTAAAACTGTATTGAAAGCTCTAGAAATGGCAAATATGGAACTGGAAGAATTAGATTTCTTCATTCCACATCAAGCGAATACTCGCATTATCAAATCTGCAGCAGATCGTTTGCATCTGACAGAAGATAAAGTATTTATTAATTTACCTAAGTATGGAAACACATCAGCAGCATCCATTGCGATTGCTTTAGATGAAGCAGTGCGTGCAGGAAAATTGCAAAAAGGTGATAATCTTGCCGTTGCTGGATTTGGTGCAGGATTAACTT
Source organism: uncultured Veillonella sp. (assembly GCA_963522415.1). Lineage (GTDB taxonomy): Bacteria > Bacillota > Negativicutes > Veillonellales > Veillonellaceae > F0422. The sequence continues at coordinate 4,793 of CAUQZV010000067.1, forward strand.
GGGCAAGTCTAGTAATGAAATGGTGCTAAGGAGGAAAAGATGATTAAGACTGATATTTGTGATTTGTTAGGGATAGAGTATCCCGTTCTTCAAGGTGGTATGGCTTGGTTAGGTACAGCTGAATTAGCAGCTGCTGTATCTGAAGCAGGCGGTTTGGGAATTATTGGTGCAGGACATATGCCTCCTGATGTATTCCGTGCAGAAATTCATAAATTAAAAGAACGCACAAGCAAGCCATATGGTTGTAACATTATGTTAATGTCTCCATTTGTGAATGAAGTTATGGAAGTTGCTTTAGAAGAACGCGTACCAGTCATCACAACTGGGGCAGGTAATCCATCCGCATGGGTACCAGCTTTCAAAGAAATCGGTACAAAAGTAATTCCTGTAGTAGCCTCTGTATTATTAGCGAAACGTTTACTTCGTGGTGGTATTGATGCAGTCATTGCAGAAGGTACTGAATCTGGTGGTCACGTAGGGGATATTACTACTATGTGCTTAATCCCTCAAATCGTAGATGCAGTGGACGTGCCTGTAATTGCCGCTGGTGGTATTGCTGATGGTCGCGGTATGGCAGCAGCCTTAGCATTGGGCGCTAGTGCCGTTCAAATGGGTTCTCGTTTCGTAGTAT
>CAUQZV010000068.1:0-5420 GCA_963522415.1 uncultured Veillonella sp.
ACAATTCAGCAGAGCGCAATTTACCATTGTAGTTGAATCCCATAGCATGACCATGTGCACCAGCATCATGAATCACAATACGGTCGCCCATGTCAATTTTTGGTAATTGACGATCGACGGCAAATTTATCGTTATTTTCACATAAAGATCCAGTTACATCATATGTCATAGTCGCTGGTTCATTCTCTTTGCCCATCACAGTAATATGATGGTAAGAGCCATATAAAGCTGGACGCATCAAGTTAGCCATACATGCATCTAAACCAATGTAATGTTTATAAATATCTTTTTTATGGATGGCAGTAGCTACCAGGTAACCATACGGTCCAGTAACCATACGACCACATTCATAAGCCAATTGAATTGGACTATGTCCAGTACCCACGATTAAACGATCGTAAACCTCTTTCACGCCTGCACTTACCACTTTGTAATCTACTGGTGTTTGTTCAGGTTTATAAGCAACACCAATGCCGCCACCAAGGTCAATGAAAGATACTTCTACACCCGTTTGTTCTTTCACGCGTAATGCTAGGTTAAACATTAATTCAGCTGTACCTACTAATCCATCAATATCTAGTTCGTTGGATACCACCATCGTATGTAAACCGAAGTTAGTAATACCTTTTCCTTTTAAGTAGTTAATAGCTTCCATAATTTGAGCTTCTGTCATCCCATATTTGGCTTCTTCTGGAAGACCGATAATTGTGTTACCGCCCTCTTTTAAAGAACCTGGATTGTAACGGAAGCAGAAGCGATCAGGTAACGCACCATGCTGTTCCAAGTAAGCAATGTGCGTAATATCATCTAAATTGATAATAGCACCTAACTCCATTGCTTTTTTATATTCTTCGTATGGCGTATCATTAGAGGAAAACATAATATCATCTCCAGTGATACCCACCTTCTCACTCAAAATTAATTCTGCCATAGATGAGCAATCAGCACCAATACCAATTTCTTTCATCATTTTCATAATGTATGGATTTGGTGTTGCTTTCACAGCGAAATATTGTTTGAATCCTGGTGCCCAGCTGAAAGCATCTAGAAATGCACGCATATTATCCATAATACCCTTCGCATCATAAATATGAAATGGCGTTGGATATTGGGCAATAATCGTTTCTAATTGTTCCTTTGTAAATGGTGTTGTCTTTGCGTTCATCATAACTCCTCAATCTATTTGCAATGCACTATGTAACAGCCTCTATCTGCAACATGGCAATATGTAAAACAATAGGCATTCTATAGTTAGCATCTTAAGTAAGATTCACATAGTTTAGCCAAAACCACAATAAGATACCCTTCTCCTCATAAAAGACGAGGATACTACTATACCATCAAATACCGATAGCATATGAATACCGTAACGTATTGTAACATACATTCTATAGAATTGTAAAGATTCTATAGAATCACACACTATAAACGAACTCTAGCCGGCATCACGACTGTTCCATTGAATATCTATTACAACCCGTATTGTACAAAATCCAAAAGATACTTATCTTCATCCACTATCTCACGGTCAAACAAATATGACCTAGCCTTTTCTATATCAGATTTAGACACCCCTTGAGGGTGCGCAGCTTTATTACGAAAACTTAAAAACGCTTGCATCTTTTTATATTTTTGAGCAAATCCTTCCTGTAACCCTTCTAACATTGGCAAATGATCTTTCATCCGATAAATGCAAGTGCCTAAAGTAGGAGGTTCTTCATCTTCCTTGACTATGCCCTTATTCTGCAAGTAATTTACCAGTACATTTTCAAAACATTTCGAATAAGCAATCAACATAGGGGAGAAATCTATCTCTTGTATATCTTTATGATTTTCGAATAAGAACTCTCCTGTTGCCAAAAACTTAATAGACTCTTCATCAAAACGTCCATATCGATTTTCTAACACAGAAGATATATACCTCCATCTATCTCCACTTTGGGTAAAATTAATCTCTTCTTTTTCTTCAATAGACTTTATATAAGATACTATTTTATTTTGAAAGTTACTCCATTCTTCTGGCTCACCTAGAGATGGATCTCCCTCTACACATACCTTTGCAAGAGCTTTATAAGCCCATTCTCTAGCTACCTTTGTTTCTTCCATCAAAGATTTTACTTCCTCTTCTAGTTGAATGACCCTATGTTCTAGATTTACAAATGTATCCTTTTTTTCTAAATAGTCTCGTATAGACCGTTTCAATTCTATCTCTGAAATCGGCTTTGACTTAAAATATATATTAGCATCTTTTTTATAAGTAATATCTAAATCATCACTAACACCGGTTAAAAAGATAATAGGAATATACGGGTCAATATCACGTATTCTTGAAACCCCTTCTGATCCTGATATACCCACATCAAAATGATGATCTAAAATGATTAAGTCCCCTCTTTCACCATCATTTTTTAGGGCTCGAAGAAACTCTTTTACTGTATAGAACGAACGAATCTCTGCATTTGCATAATGTCTGCGTATAAAGGTAGATATACTTTCATGGATAATATCCTCATCATCTACTAAGTAAATACATAACTTATCTTTCATCATACTTGTACTCCATTCACAATCGGTATTAATAGCATCACTTCTGCCCCTGCTTCATTATATTCATTGATTATATTACGCACTATAATCTGTATATTCATACGGTCAGAAAAAAACTTAACATATTGAGAACCCTTTCCCATACGCTGCACAGTTCTATCAGAACTAGCAACTGGTACTTTATAAATATTATGAAGAATATCCCCCTTAAAACCACCCCCATTATCAGCTATCTTAATAGCAAAATACCTTTCCTCGCCTCTATTCTCTAGGGCATAGGATAGAGTGATTTTATCTTCCAAATCATCATCAATCGATTTATTTGCTAAAGCATTACTACTATTTTTTAATATATTTTCCACAATGCTATAGAGGCGATTTAAATTGACCTCACAAAATTCCACTCTAAAAAGCCCAGTAATTCCATCGTTAATAGTAAATAGAATCCCCGACCGTCTCTTATCACGATAATTATTAGGAATCTTACTATTAATATACTCTATGATAGTACCTATAGACTCTCTTTTTAACTTATAATCTAATGTTTTAAACAGTTCTTTTTGATGCTCTAAAATCGTAGTTCTAAACACCGACAATTGGGCATTCATCCGCTCTTCAATATACCCTAGAAATTCCCTATCATACTCATTAAATCGTTTTCTTTCTTCTTCTGTCAGCAATGGTTGATCTTGCAATTTATTCTTCAAAGAATGCCGACTATCAGCCAATATATTATCGACTATTTCACTCCATGAAAGTTGTATCTTTTGCAATTCCTGTTTCGTATCACGCAATGCAATCTTATTAAATTCATCATGCATATGATCGTACGCACTATATGCAATCTGTAACTGATGATTAACATCTATCAATTCTTGATTCAAATGATTTAATTCTTTGTTTATACGTTCATCTTTTAATCGGTAAAATTGCCACGCTAAAGCAATGCAATAAAATACCCAAAACACACCCCAAAATTGAGTACTTCGAGCATATTTTTGAGCCGTATAATAGGTATATCCATTCAAAGAATGTCCATAGATAACATCTGGAAGTATAGAAAAGGTAATTGCCCGAACCATCCCCCACAAGTAATACGGCTGATTAGCATAGTTATATTCTAATTCATAAGTAGACCCTTCATAATGAAAACGGCGAAACTCTTCCTCTTCAAATTTAGAATAAATATTTTCTAGATTATATATCTTTGTGTTTCGATTACTTTCTTTATAATAAAAAGGCTCACCATCTTTATAAACAATAAACTCTCCACCTGTCGTGCTCGCAATACTTTCTATTTTTTTTAACTTAGATTCTAGAGATAAGTCACTCACAAGCACCGCTTTCGCAGCATGAAATAGGCCCATTTGATTCTGATACAATACAGAACGAACTCCACTATAGTACGACATATAACTAAATAAAGTCCAAGCTAGTGTAGCCACAACAGTAGCAATAGCCATACTCACGTACTTAGCCTTCCTACTTTCAATTTTATTTGCATAATAAAAAGCCATCAAATACGACACAAACCCAATGGCCATAATACTAGCATCATAGGATATAATTTTATTGACCGTCAATCCCCCCGCCATCAAACATACCAGAACTAAGACTACAATCCCTATCCTATAGCGAAACAAAATCGACAAAATTGCACCAAGATATTTGTACTCATAACAATATGCCAAAGCCCGCTGTTTATCATACCAATGCGCAATATACGTAGATCCAATGGCAAAAACCATCGTCATCATTAATATTAGGCCATAGTGAAATGGTACAACCTGATGCGTTATATACGTGTACACAGGTATACATAAAGATACAAGAATACATATACTTGTTATTACTATCCATCCATACTTAAATACCTTATATCCCATATAACCTCCCTTGGAATCGTCACATTCATGTTAAATGTATCATATCATAGAATACAAAAATGCTCTACACCCTATCGTAGAAGAATACAACCTTACAACAACTCTCCTTCCTAACAAATATCATGTGTAATAACACAACAAGAAAACACAAAAGAGAACCAAGAAGCAATTTGCTAACTTGGTTCTCTTTTCATTTTTCAGAACAATAATACAGCGCACCATTTACGCACCGATATCTGTACCTTGGGGAAAAGATAATATCATTTTCTTGTCTCCCGCACTGGGGAGATAATTCTAAAGTTGATGATCAAAATCCATGGATGGCCATCAGATAGTTTCAGTCCCCGCATTGGAGAAATAATTCTAAAGTTGAAGGAGCTGTATGTGCAGCGTTTCAGTCCCCGCAATGGGGAAATAATTCTAAAGGCAAATGGTGAGTATCCACATGTAGGTGCAGTGGCGTTTCAGTCCCCGCATTGGTGGACGTAAATGGTGCAGTCTACCATTTACGCACAGATATCTGTACCCCTGGAAAAGGATAAGATCATTTTGATGTCCCCGCAATGGGGAGATAATTCTAAAGTTGGCGTAAAGGTTACGTAAAAATGAACTTTACCAATACGTTTCAGTCCCCGCAATGGGGAGATAATTCTAAAGTATTTAATCATTAGGTAAACTTTTCATTACGTAATACTATACCACATACTACCATAAGGTTTCAAGGATTTTATAAGAAATACCGATATACGTAGTAGCCTTGTAGCATTCCCTTACTACCTAAATCACACAAGCCCAAGAACAGCACGACATGTTCCGGAGCAAATCTCAGTATAATGTCAATTTGTGTAGGAATGTGGCGTGTTCTTCCCTTCACCCAAGGAGCCCTAAGGAACGCCATTATGCGTAGTATCCTTGTGGCATCCCCTAACTACCGGCTCTATAATAAATGTTGGGGCTACTCATATAAGAGTAGCTGCCAACATTCTT
>CAUQZV010000069.1:0-5400 GCA_963522415.1 uncultured Veillonella sp.
ATGACGTTATCGTAGACGGTATGAGTGCACGTGAACAGCCATTGACGGTAATTACATCCACGGCAGGGACTGTGCGTGAAAATATCTACGATATTAAATACGATGAGGCATGTCAAGTAGTCGATGGATATGATGACCCAGAGGGATACCAAAATGAACGAATCTTACCAATTGTTTATGAATTAGACCAACGTAAGGAATGGACTGACCCTAGTTGTTGGCAAAAGGCTAACCCTGGTCTAGGGACCATCAAAAAAATAGAGCAATTGGCGGATAAGGTTAAGACGGCACAGAACAATCCTATTTACGTCACAAATCTATTGACCAAAGATTTTAATGTGCGGGAAACATCGAGCGAAGCATTCCTTACATTTGAACAATTAAATAACATAAGTGAATTTGATATTGCCACATTGAAACCACGGTATGGCATTGGTGGAATTGACTTATCAGCTACTACGGACCTTACATGCGCCACAATGTTGTTTATGGTGCCTAATGATCCTGTGAAGTATGTAAAGCAAATGTATTGGATACCAGAAGAGGTATTTGATAAGCGTGTGGCAGAGGACAAAGTACCATATGATGTTTGGTATAAACGTGGATTCATTCGTAAGTCACCAGGTAATAGAATAGATTACCGATTGATTGTGGATTGGTTCACGGAATTGCAACAAGAGGATGACATCTATTTGTATAAATGTGGTTATGATGGTTGGAGCGCAGCTTATTTTGTGGAAGATATGAAAAATGAGTTTGGTCGCTCCGTCATGGAAGCGGTTATACAGGGTAAAAAAACGCTTAGCGGGCCCATGAAGGCGCTTGGAGCAGAGTTAGAGGGTAAACGTATTAACTACGGCAATAACCCTGTTCTTAAATGGTGTATGGCAAATGTAGAGATAGATATAGATAGGAATGGAAATATCCAACCAGTTAAATCGATTCATGCAAAGAAACGTATAGATGGTTTCGCATCGCTGTTAGATGCCTACGTGCAATACGAGCGTTGCCAGGAAGATTACCATAACATCATATAAAGGAGGTGAAACAGTGAATTTTAGAGGGTTATTTACAAAGATATTTGGCTATTTTACAGATGAGCCAAGAAGCCTACAGAATGCGGAGTTTTTAGACGGCTATACGAATGTATTCACACCATTCCACGGTGTGCCATATGATGATGCCACGTTTAGGGATTGTACTGATTCTATAGCAAGGCATTTAGGGAAAATGAAGTTAAAGCACGTCCGAAAAACAGTTAATGGAACGGTAGAGGGCAATGCAGCATTGAATTATTTGCTATCGACAAGACCAAATCCAATGATGACGGCTACAGAGTTCTTAGAAAAGGTTGTGGCACAGTATTACAACTACAACAACGCCTTTATTTACATTCAACGTGATGTAAATGGCATGGTATTAGGACTGTATCCTGTTGATTTTGGAAGTATAGAGATAAAAACGGATAGTAACGATGACCTGTATGTAAAATTCCAATTCTTAAACGGCAAGAATATAACAGTACGTTATGATGCGGTGATTCACATTAAACGTCATTTCTCAACCCACCAATTATTTGGTGCAGACAATTCTAAGGCAATCAAGGAAGACTTAGACATGCTCCATGCGGTCAAGTCATCTATTATCAATTCTGTAAAGAATGGTAGTGCACTTCGAGGGATTATCAACTTTGAAGGAACATTACGTGAAGACGATCAAGAAAAAGCATGGAAGCGGTTCACGGAAACCTACGCCAGTAGCAAGAATGGGTCAGGTATTGCTACGTTAGATAATAAGGCGAGCTTTCAACAGCTGACAACCACCATTAGTACATTCAATAAGGGTCAAATGGACTTTGCTAGGGATACAGTATATAAGCATTTTGGATTGAATGAAAAGATAATCACTGGGAATTATACGGAAGACGAATATATCGCTTTTTATGAATCCGTATTAGAGCCAATCGCCATCAAACTGACACAAGAGTTTACAGAAAAGCTATTTACTAGCCGTGAAAAAGGTCATGGCAATGAAATTATCATGGAAAGCAATCGACTTTCCTACATGAGTGTTGCCAGTCGTATCAAGGTATGCGAAACATTGTTGCCTACTGGAGCTATCACAGTTAATGAAATCCGTGAAATCTTTGGTTATGAAGGAGTCGAAGGTGGAGATGATAGGCTTGTTAGTCTAAACTTCACAAAATATTCAGACTTAACACAGTATCAATTAGATGATGAGAAGGGAGGTGAAGGAAATGGGGAAGAAAAAAGAGTACCGAATGATGGAGATTCGAGCGATGCCACTAGAGCAGACGGAAGAGACACAGGCGAGAACGATTGAGGGATATGCTGCCGTATTTGATGAGGAAGCCATTATGTATGTATCCGACTATACGGGATATACCTACAAAGAAGTCATTCAACGTGGAGCCTTTGACAACACTGACTTTAGCCATTGTGTATTGAACTACAATCATGGTGGGATGATGATGGCTAGAACACAAAGTGGCACATTGCGACTTACTACGGACAGTAGAGGGTTGAAGGTAGAAGCTGATATGGCCAATACCTCGAATGGAAATGATGTGTATGAACTTATCAAGCGTGGAGACTTATCAAAGATGTCATTTGCATTCACTGTGGCAAAAGAATCAGAAACAATCGATAGAGAAAATAAAATATACACACGATACGTAGAGAAAGTAGATAGTGTATATGATGTATCTATTGTAGATAATCCTGCTTATGATGGAACTATGGTTGCATCGAGGAATCAGGCATCTAAAGATTGGGCTCATGAAAAGGAACAACGGAAACGATTGTTATTGAAGTTAAGAACTATGTAGAAAGGAAGTATTATGAAAAGATTAAAAGAAATTTTACAACGTAAAAAAGAGATTCGTGCATTATTGGAAGATACAGAGCAACGAAATTTAGATCTCGATGCGTTGGAAAAAGAATTAGATGAATTGGAGCAAGAAGAAACGGAACTTCGTCGACGTTCAGAAATTTTAGAAAAAGCACCAAAAGGAACAACAGAAGTAGAAAAACCAAAACAAGAAGAGCGTGAAGCGGTAGACATCTATGATACAGTGGAATACCGCAAGGCATTTATGAATTATGTAGTGCAAGGCACACAAATTCCACAAGAATTTCGTGCTAATCAAAACACAGTAACAACAGATATTGGGGCAGTGATTCCACCGACAACAATGAATAAAATCATTGAAAAGATGGAAAGCGTAGGCATGGTATTACCATTAGTAACAAACACATCCTTTAAATCGGGCCTTGCGATTCCTACATCCAATGTAGTGCCAGTGGCAACATGGATGAACGAAGGCCAAGGTTCTGACCGCCAAAAACAAGCACCAGTAGGTAATGTAACGTTCAGTCATTTCAAATTACAGTGCCGAGTATCTGTATCTTTGGAAACATCCGTAATGGCCTTATCTGCATTTGAATCCATGTTGACGGCGAACATTGCAAAAGCAATGGTAAAAGCCATTGAAACGGCCATCATTAATGGTACTGGAGTAGGTCAACCTACAGGTATTTTAAAAGAGGCAACGGAAGGTGTAAAAATTGATGTCAAAGCCTTCGATTACGCCACATTGGTAAAAGCGGAAGCGGAATTACCTGTAGAGTATGAGCAAGGTACGATTTGGGTAATGTCTAAGAAAACATTTATGGAAATTGCAGCGATGGTTGACACAACAGGGCAACCAATTGCACGTACTAACTTTGGCATCGGTGGCAAGGTAGAACGTACAATTTTAGGACGCAATGTATTATTGGTTCCGTATTTGAAGAACTTTGATGTTGCTCAAGCGGGAGACATCGTGGCATTTATGTTCCGATTTGAAGATTATGTGTTGAATACAAACTATCAAGTGGGTATTAAAACATATGAAGATAACGAAACGGATGATATTGTACGTAAATCCACTATGATTTGTGATGGAAAACCAGTTCAGTATCATTCCTTGGTTAAATTAGCTAAGAAAGGCTAGGATGATATATGGTTATTCTTGAAGATTTAAAATTGTTCTTGCGAATTGATGAGGACATCACAGACGATGACCAATATTTGGAAGAGTCAATTTTAGCTGCAACAATTTACATCGAGCAAATGACAGGAAAACCATATAAGAATGATCCATTGTACGATAGAGCCATCACATATATGGTGGCTCATTGGTACGAAAATAGGGATATTAACTCTACAAAAACTTTTGTACATGATTTGCCATACACATTAACGCCTATCATTCAACATATTGCACTTTCACAAGCCTATTTGACGGCTAAGGAAATAGAAGATAGTAAGAAGATAGATGAGGTGAATACTCATGCTTAATATGGATGGAATTGGACGATTAAATAAGCAAGTAGATGTATACCAGTATAAAGACGAAAAAAAGGATGGCATTACTAAACAAGTGTTAGTAAGAGCCATCCCTAATCGTATATGGGCAAGAATTGAGCCTATGCGTGGACGTCAATATATGGAAGTGTATAAAGAAAAGCTAGAAGAAGTCCATAAAATCACAATACGATATCGTAAAGGGATTACGGCAGGGATGTTAATTAAGTACCAAGATACAACGTACAAAATCAATACAGTGGTTGACCCATATATGGGGCATGTAAAACTGGAGTTGATGTGCAGTATTCACAGAGCAGGTAAAAAATGAAGATAGAAGAGTTTATTTCTAACATGGATTCTTTCATCAAAGAGTATCCAGAAGAATCGAAGAAAGCCTTGCGTAAAGAAGCAAATGCGATGCGTAAGGACCTAGTAGATGCATCACCAGTAGGGCGTGGAAAGAAAAAGAAAATCTCTAAAAGTTGGAAAGTGAGTATGAAAGGCTCAACTGATACAACACAAGAGGCAACGATACGCAATACATCACCGCACTATCACTTGGTAGAACGGGGACATGTCATGCGACACCCATCAGGCAAGGTGTTAGGGTACAAACAAGGTACCTATTTCTTTAAAAATACTGTAGATAAAAGGCAAGATAGTTTTACAGAAAACATAGCTGACAATTTATTTAAGCAGTTGAAAGGAAAGTTATAGTGGCTAAACGAGTAATACAAGCAAAATTGTGGAAAAGTATAGCGATTATGATTGAGGATGAGTTTGATAATAAGGTGTATTCCGATGAAGTACGAGAAGATTTTGAAAAACCGTGCTTTTTTATAAAATTGCTCATGCATTCACAATTACAGAACAAATTTTATATCAAAAGAAACCTATCGATCATATGCACGTACTTTCCAGATGAAGAAAATAAAAATGAGGAACACTACATGGAGATGACAGACCGATTCTTGCTATTATTCCAACGAGGAATACATGTAGAGGATAGGCATTTCGATGTCACAGATA
>CAUQZV010000070.1:0-5345 GCA_963522415.1 uncultured Veillonella sp.
GAATCTATACTAAACTGTGTATGTATGGGCATTAAAAGTACACTCTTACAGTATACTTTAAAAGTATAAAAAATGCTCGAGTGCATACGCCTTCGAGCATCTCTTACCTTTATTATAAGAAATTATTGAGAATGTTGCAATACATTTCTTCATAATTTCATCATTTTTTATACATGTGCCAACGCATCAATAATCACATATGCCAAAGCTGATACACCGGCAGATAATGGTATCGTAATAAACCAAGCAAATACCATGGAGCGTGCTGTACTCCAGTTCACTGCTTTGACGCGCATTGCTGTGCCTACACCCATGATAGATCCACTCACAACATGTGTCGTAGATACTGGCAAGTGTAATAAAGTAGCTGTAAAAATAGTTATGGCAGAGTTCAAGTCCGCTGCAAATCCATTGATACTTTCCAACTTAAAGATTTTACTACCTACAGTAGCAATAATTTTCCATCCCCCTGCAGCTGTACCCAGAGCCATCGCTGTGGCGCAGGCAATTTTCACCCAAATAGGTACGTCTAAGGTTTGTAAATGACCGCTAGCTACTAAGGTTAAGGTAATTATGCCCATCGCTTTTTGTGCATCATTGGAACCGTGCGAGAATGACATAAGTGCCGCAGACACTAGTTGCATATTCCGGAATCGATCATTTAAGATAATTGGCGAAAATCGTCCAAATAGAATCAGCAGTATTTTCATCACAATATAGCCTAATACTAGCGCTAAAATTGGAGACGCTACCAAAGAAATAAAAATCTTACCAATCCCACCAGCTTGCAACGCTTCGGGGCCTACAGAAATCAGTACAGCACCAATGATACCACCGATTAATGCATGGGATGAAGAACTTGGAATTCCATACCACCAAGTTAGAAGATTCCAAAAGATAGCCCCTACAAGAGAAGCCACTATAATTTCGCCATTAATCATCTCTGGAGCAGTAACGATATCGCCACCAATTGTTTTAGCCACACCAGTACTCACCATGGCACCTAAAAAGTTTAAGGTTGCCGCCATCATAACAGCTGTTTTCGGTGCAATCGCTCTCGTCGATACAGACGTAGCAATAGCATTAGCCGTATCATGGAAGCCATTTATATAGTCAAAGGCCAACGCTAATAAAACGACGGCCCATATCACCCAACCATCAAGCATACTTCAACACTACCCGGCGGAATGTTCCTACCAAAGTCTCAGAGCCATCGATGACTTCTTCCATGGAACTAAGAATTTCCTTCCACTTAATAATTTCAATAGGGTCACTGCACTCTGTAAAAAGTTTCGCCATTTCCACATGATAAATGTCATCTGCTTCAGCTTCTAGGCGCAACACTTCTAACGCACGACCTTCTACTTTCAAATAGTTTTTCTTTAAGCTTCCCATGTAAGAAATAGATTTTTTAATGTGCTTGCAACATTTAGCCACGATTTCTGCCATACGGATAGCTCCGCTAGTTGGCTCGCTTTGCACTTGATACATTACCATTTTATCCATAATTTCTTTGATATTATCAATGGTATTATCTAATTGATCAATCAAAAGTTGGATATCTTCACGATCCATTGGTGTAATAAATGTTTTACGTAAACGGTCCATTGTAGCCGCCACTAACTCATCAGCTTCATGTTCTTTTTGTTCAATTTGACGAAGTGCTTCTTTCTTTTCCACTTCTCCTTCAAACACTTCTTGCATCAACTGCGCCGCCTCATGACAAAGCTCTGCATGCTCATTCAGCATACTGAAAAACTTTTCTTCTTTTCCTTTTAAATTGAAAGCCATTACATCCTCCAATAACTTACTATGTGATTTATATATATCCATTATAGCACGTTACCAATCACTTGTGCACGCAAAATGCAAAAGAGCCTATGCATTTTTTAGTTTCTACTTTGCATCTTTTATGAAAAGTATATTCTATGACTGATTCGCTTCTATTTATGTGTCATTACAATGCCTCATAAATCTAATAACTATCTACAAGCATCACATTTTAGTCTGTAAAAAGCAAAACTATAGCTATCTCAGCACTATGAATACATAGTTACAAAAGATAGCTATCTCTAATCTATTATTTAATTAGTTCCCGCTTTAGATGTTTTACTTCAGGCAAAATTAATTCTTTCATAGCTAAGGTAACAGCGCCCACAGAACCTGGGATAGCGAATAAAATCGTATGATCTTTTACGCCCGCAATGGCGCGAGATGCTAACGCTTTTGTACCAATATCATCACGATAGCTTAAGAAACGAAATAACTCACCAAAGCCCGGAATCTCTTTATCTAATAGAGGCTGCACTGCCTCGATAGATACATCACGTTTGGCAATTCCTGTACCACCTGTACTGATAATAATATCTGCAACACCTACACTGTCCTCATATGTCCATGCACGAACATCATTACTTGTAGACTCTTTCAAAACTTGAACGTCTCCACCATAGTTGCCAGTGAAAGCCTTACGAATAGCGCCCTGAATCTCTTCGATTGTATCTGTCACAATCTGACGAGATACCACAACAAAACCTGCCTCTCGAGCTAACTCCTCAACACGAGCTCCACCTTTATCAGTTTCCTTTGTTCTTGTATCGGACACAGTAATAACCGCTACTGTCAACGGACGGTCTGTAAATTCCATCATTGCCATATGACGATTCCTTTCTTTACATTTAATACTATATACTACAACGGTCGTAAAACCAGTAACTTTAATAGGTAACCTTGTCATTCATACTAGAGAGAGCGCTCATATAAACTTTCGTAAAGTCTACTATACCAAATTCTAGAGCATATACAACTCCAAATTAGATCTACTAAGATATAGTTTTACTCATACACTGCTCATTAAAACGTGTATCATTAAAACTTTACACACCATAGACATCCTTTTAATGCAAGACACCATGTATTCGTAAACAGCTAAGTACTACCTATATGTATAGTAGCATACCTCCTATGGTAACTCTATAACAAATGTTAATAACTGAAAAATTCTTTTACTTCTTTTAACTGTCCTTTTGTGCAAGAAACATATAGTTCGTCTCCACACTGTAACACGGTTGTCGCGACAGGCACAATCGGTTGCCCTCCTCGGTCAATACTAACAATGATGGCACCCCTCGGTAGTTCAATATCTTTCAACATCGTATCTATATAAGGACACACCACTTGCAGACGAGTTTGGAAAAATGTTTGTTCTTCCTCCGCGCCTATAATTCCTTGACTCATACGGAGTAGCAAATTATCGTAGATTGGCAATTCTTTCATAAATTCTGCCGTTAAGTATGCAATGATTGCCACCGTTCCTACTTGATATATACTGTGAAAGCTATTTGTCATTTCTAACACAAGTAAAATTGCTAACAAAGGCGTCCGCATAGAGGCTGCTAGCATACCTGCCATACCGCATATGATAAAGCTACTGCCGAAAGCATTCGGGAGCAGATGTAATTCCACTAAGATACTATGCATCAATGCACCTACTGCTGATCCAATCACCACCATTGGGAGGAAAATACCCCCTTGCGCACCATTACCATAGCAAATAGAGGTTAAGATAATCTTGCCTATCACAATATACAGCAATAACTGTAGCGTTTGTTGATGCTCAACCATCATAGTCACTACATCATTGCCACCGCCCAATAGTAACTGTGAATCTAGTCCTAATAACGTCACCCCTAGGAATGTGAGAGAAATTTTCCATCCTCTAGAAATAGGAAGTTTATCATATAAGGATTTGACACCCACAATCATACGATTAAAAAAGATCCCAAAGAAACCTACTCCAACACCTAATATAAGGAGTGTAGCGAAATACTCAATAGGGATACTTTCCATTACAGAAAATCCCAATGACGGAGTTAGTCCAAACACTAAAGAAGTAACTAAATTCGCCGAAATGGTAGCAGAAAATGTAGGAATCACAAGTTTAGGGTAAAAACTCTTATGTACTTCTTCAAACACAAAAATAGCACCTGATACTGGTGCACTAAAGGCAGCCGTCAATCCTGCAGCTGCTCCGGCAGATGTTAAAATTCGCTCCTCTCGAAGAGAGCTACCAAACCAATTCGATAGTAGTTTCCCCGTTGCACCACCAAGCTGTACCGATGGTCCTTCCCGGCCTACAGAGAATCCAACAATGCCTGTAAAAGCCCCACCAAAGAACTTCGACACCAACGTAGGAAATGGGTTCATGTTAAAGATACCTTTCATTTCTCCTTCAATTTGAGGAATCCCTGAGCCCCCCGATAAAGGCGCCCATTTTAATAGCACATGACAACACCAGCCTAAGATCATCATAATGATGGTCCATAATATAATTTGCTCCATTGTTGCGGTAGCCATAAACTCATGTCTAAAATCATTGCCCCAGTGAATGATATATCTGAAAGCAGAGCCAATCGTACCTGCCACTATTCCAATAAGAATACCTTTTACAATTAATAAAAGAAACTCTTCCCTGTCAAAGGTGTTGAAAAATTCTATCTTAGGTCTTTTGAAAATATTGTTTCGTTTATTATGTATCATACTATCACCTTAGTTATCTTAATAATAGGTATAGTATACAAGGTTACAGTTGATTTGTCATTATGTAAAATTATCAATATCCTAATATAAAAGTCAGAATGATGAAGATCTTACTTCTTAATCATTCTGACTTAGTATTAATATTTATTTTAGATAGATATATAATCTCATTATTTTTTCAATGCATCGATAATTTTTTCTGTATTTTTATCAGCATTATCCATTAAATTAATATTTTGTTCTCTTACATTAGTGTCTGTTCCTAGCTGTGGATTTTGTGCGCCCCCTTGGGGCTTCAAAATCTTACGCTAGGAACTAAGCGATGCTCTATGATTTATGCGTCGCTTCTTCTTTTTTACCTTTTCATTCTTTTCTTTTCCTGCTTTATTCCTAGCTGTGGGTTTTATACGCCCCTTCGGGGCTTTAAAACCTTACGCTAAGAACTAAGCGATGCTCTACGATTTATGCGTCGCTTCGCTCCTTTAAATCATGAGCCCCGCTTATGCAACTTCCTGTTCTGCCCTGTGGATTTTCTTTACTCCCTTCGGTCGTAGAAAATCTTACCGGCCGAACTCCCCTATTCACACACTTTCATGCGTCACTTTGCTCCTTTGAAAGTGGTTCTCTGGGGATCTCAGGCCTATTGCATTCTTCCATAGATATTACTTGAGCCATGTTGGCTGAAAACGGCTTAGCAGATTTAAGAATATTAATTAATAAAAAAAGACACCCTACTGGGTGTCTTCTTTTATTAATCAGCAACTTCCTATCCTCCCAGGCCGTTTCCAGCCAAGTACTTTCGGCGT
>CAUQZV010000071.1:0-5208 GCA_963522415.1 uncultured Veillonella sp.
ACAAGGGATAACAATGCTTTTGAACTATGATTGGATTCCTACAAAGCCTTTACGTTTTACTGCGAATCAATGGGATCAATTAGAAATTCTATTACGGAAACTTTTGACCTATCAACTAGGATATACATTGCATAGTATTGAGTTTTTAGAGACGATGATATAATTAATAAAAACGCGGTCATGTGACCGCGTTTTGTTATTATAAGATGCTAAAATAGTTCTATGATAAAATGTAGTTTCTAAAAGTAATGTATAATAAAGTATTAAATATTTAATAAATCGGTATGGGTACCAGTATCTACTAATGTAAGAGTTAAGATATCATCTTCTAACATATAGATTAGTAGCCAATCTGGTTGAAAATGACACTCTAACTTTTCTTGTATGCAGTAGTAAACTTAATTGTAAACATATTATGCCTCTAATGCTTCTTTTAGATCTTCCATGGTAGTATAACCAACTACGTTAGGATTTTTAGATATATGTCGGGCTTCATTCATGGCATCTAGAACTTTAGTGGAATAGTTTGGTACTTCTATTGAAAATGGAATTCCACCTCGTAGTATACATTGGTTTAAAAACATATTTACAGCACTAGACATATCTAAACCGAGTAATCCAAAAAGTTCAGTAGCTTCTTTTTTTACATGTTCGTCGATACGTATTTGTGTAGGAATTGTAGCCATAGTCTTACCTCCTTTTTCTTATTTTACTACATTCAGTTTACAATGTAAATTAAATGTAATTATAAAATAATAAGGGGAATATTAACTTTTGCTCAATTTGCTAATGATATAGGCCGTTGCAATGGTTGCTAATGCTGTTCCTACGATAGTAGATAGGCTAGCCCCTAAGAATGGGTTGCTGTCAAGGAATTGATGGTACATATAAGTACCAGATGCCCAACAAATGATGTATAGGGTAGGACCATGGTCAAGGCGCGGACATTTGCGCAATAAGAAATAGTGAGTTAATAAAATAGCAATCATTGGGGCAAACACGGATCCAATCATATATAAGAAAGGGATGATATTATCCATTGGATAGATGGATGCACCGATAGTGCCAATGATCGTAACGATAATACCGATGGTACGACCAGAGTATTTAGATTGCAAACTTTCAGAGGAAATACCAGCAGATAAGGCATCCATAAAAGTAGTTGTGACAGTAGAGAATACGATGATAATTAACCCACCGAATCCTAAGCCAGCATGAAGTAGAACCTTTGCAATGTTGCTTTCATTTGTATAGAGGGCCGCAGCGAGGCCTAATACATACATGACAGAACTAGTTACGCCGTATACGATGGCACTAGATGCAGTACCTGCCACAGGGTTCTTGGATAATCGAGTATAATCACTAATCAATGGTAGCCAAGACAATGGCATAGCGATGGATAATTCCAAGGCCGCTGTAAAAGTCATTTCATCAGTGATGATTCCTTGGCTGTGAATGGAACTTTCTTGTAACAAGCTAATCAACAAATAGATGCAGAGGATACCTAAGCCGTAGCCCATGAT
Source organism: uncultured Veillonella sp. (assembly GCA_963522415.1). Taxonomy (GTDB): domain Bacteria; phylum Bacillota; class Negativicutes; order Veillonellales; family Veillonellaceae; genus F0422. Next base: position 1,524 of record CAUQZV010000071.1, read on the forward strand.
GCTGTTGATATACCCCATGTTACGGATACCAATGAAGAGCCATACAATGATGAGGGCCCCGATAATGAAAGTCCACGCAGTGAATGGTAGATTCCATAACTCTATGGCACCAAGAGCACCGTCATAAATCATAATACCGGTCCAACCAATCAGTTGTAGAACGTTTAAAATAGAAAATAATTTCATGCCCCCATTGCCAAAGACAGTGGATACAGTTTGCATAGAACTCATGTGTTCACGAGCGCCGATGAGTCCTGCACCAAATAATAACAAGCAGCCGATGACGTGACCGATGATGATGGCTAATAGGCCATCGGAAAATCCTAGGGGCGCAAAATAGGTGCCCGTCATAATTTCCGCAATGGAAAGAGCGGCGCCGAACCAAATGAGGGATAACCGCGATGATGAAAGTTTTGAATCACTCATGAATACTCCTAACTATGCCAGTAGGAACAAAAAAGACTAATCTGAAACGATTAGCCTGTAGATGATAGATATTCTTAAGATACCTAGTATTGCAAACAGGAACCATGTGGTAATGTGTCCTTATGTGTTTGTATAGGTACTACAAAAATATACTAATATATCCCTACGTTGGCATTATCCAAATCAGGTTATGGGTTAGTAGCACATAGCCACTTCTCAGCCCACTTTAGTGAGCACCCCTTACAGATGTATTATACGAATTGAATGATACTACGTCAATAGCAATATATAGGTGAATGTAATGTATCATATGAAATATATAGGATATATGAATGTCTATATTGAGAGGAAATATCCTCTAGTGAAAGTAGCTTAGCTGTAATTTATTGTATTGCATTAGAGTATATTTCATGTTATAACTAAACTGATATAAGAACCACTAGGGGTGCTTATGCTGAGATTGATGAGTGTCAAAACCCTAGACCTGAACCAGATAATGCTGGCGTAGGAAAGTGGATGGCATCGAATACTAGACATTGTATAAGAACCGTCCAAAGGATTGGTTCTTTTTTGTTACTAGTAAAGGAGATACCTATGAAATTACATAGAGCATTAACGATTGCAGGAACAGATCCAACAGGTGGTGCAGGGGTGATGGCGGACTTAAAAAGCTTTCAAAGTCGTCATGTCTATGGGATGGCTGTTATTACATCCGTGGTGGCACAAAACACAAGAGGTGTGATGCAAATTGCACACATGGACCTTTCTATGATTGAAGCACAATTGCAAGCCGTATTTACAGATATTGTTCCAGAAGCAGTGAAAACGGGTATGTTAGCCACAGCAGAAATGATGGAACTAATCGGAGCCTACATAGATCCAAAAGTACCCTATGTGTTAGACCCTGTGATGATTGCCACCAGTGGGGATCGTCTAATTTCCGATGAGGCGGTGAAAGCCTTACAAAGCAAATTGATTCCGAAAGCGACCTTGATTACACCGAACCGTAGTGAAGCCGAAGTACTAGCAGATATGAAAATTGATACGGTAGAAGCTTTGCATACAGCAGGGATTCGCATTTTACAAGAATTAGGTCCTCAAGCAGTGATCATCAAAGGTGGTCACATCGGAGATGAGGCCACAGATTACTTGTTTATAAAAGATACCATGTCCATGCGTCGCTCTTGGACAAGTCCTAAATACGACACAGTACATACACACGGCACAGGTTGTACTTTCTCCGCTGTCATTACAGCAGAACTAGCTAAAGGAAAATCTTTGGAAGATGCGATTACCATTGGTAAAGAATATATCCGATTAGCTATTTTGCATAACCCTGGGCTGGGTACAGGCAATGGACCGGTGAATCATATGGCCTATGGGGATGAATATTCTGAGTAATACAGGTATGATCCATATCATATCGACCATACTTAGTGTCGTGGTATACTATAAGTAATCTGTTTTGGTTGTTATATAAGAAACGAGGATTATTTTGAAACATCATGATATAGATACAGTGCGCTCCATGATGGGGTTGTACTTCATTTGTGGAACACCGAATACGAAGGATATTCACAAGACCCTTACAGAAGCTTGTAAAGGCGGTATTACATGCTTTCAATTCCGTGAAAAAGGAGAAGGTGCTCTTGTAGGGGAGGAAAAAGAACAGTTGGCACGAGAGTTGCAACACATTTGTAAGGAATATGGAGTTCCTTTCATCATTAATGATGATGTAGAATTAGCTGAAAAGATAGGCGCTGCTGGCGTCCATGTGGGACAAGACGATATGGACCTTGACGAAGTACGCAAACGATTGCCTCACGCTATTGTGGGTACGTCCATTAATTCTGTGGAAGAGTTAGAGAATACAAAGTTGGACTATGTGGATTATATCGGTGTAGGTCCTATGTACGAAACAAGCACAAAAAAAGATGCCAAAACTGTGCGAGGGCCCGAATTAATTTTAGCGTTACGTGCTCATAACCCGACAATTCCAATGGTGGCTATTGGTGGCATTAATCGAGATAACTTTGATGATGTCTTAGCGGAACCAGTGGACGGTATTGCGGTAATCTCAGCTATCACAGAAATGGAAGACATCGAATATGAAACGGCCATGTGGATAGAGAACATGGAATGGTGTAAGATGTTCTTGGAAAAATAATATACAGAACATATTGCTAGACCTTTGTGGTATAGGGGATAGTAAAAGCAATTAAGAACTTACATCAGTAATTCAGCGGATACACCTTGACACTAATCCCTTTTATCCATACAATAGTATATATACATAAGTGATGAAGCAGAGGAGTATACTCCCCTTAGCGAGTGAGGACGGTGAAAGCTCACAAATGAGTAGAAGGCGCTGTGGAGCATGGGCAGGAACGTTGTACCATACTAGGTATGGACAATTAGTAAAGGCTATTTTTTAAAAGAGGGCATTAGCCAATTAGGGTGGAACCGCGGGTATATCTCGTCCCTGTAGCGATTTTCGTTGCAGGGACTTTTTTTATTCCCTGTAAAACATAAGGAGGAATGGAAATGACATTTCAAGAGATGATTTTTACACTCCAAAACTTCTGGGGTGAACAAGGTTGTATTTTACAACAACCATATGACATTGAAAAAGGGGCGGGTACGATGAACCCTGCCACATTTTTACATGCTTTAGGGCCTGAACCTTGGTCTGTATGTTATGTAGAACCATCCCGCCGTCCAGCAGACGGACGTTATGGTGACAATCCAAACCGTTTATTCCAACATCATCAATTCCAAGTTATCATCAAACCTTCTCCAGACAATATTCAAGAATTATACTTGCAAAGTTTGGCTGCTCTTGGCATTCATGCAGAAGATCATGATATCCGTTTCGTAGAAGATAACTGGGAATCTCCAACATTGGGCGCTTGGGGTCTTGGTTGGGAAGTATGGTTAGACGGTATGGAAGTAACGCAGTTTACCTATTTCCAACAAGTAGGATCTATCGACGTGAAACCTGTATCCGTTGAAATTACATACGGCTTAGAACGTTTGGCTATGTACATTCAAGGTGTAGAAAATGTGTATGACTTACAATGGAACGAACAATATACATACGGCGATGTATGGCATGCAAACGAAGTAGAACAATCTACGTACAGCTTTGAATTAGCAGATACAGATATGTTGTTCAAATTATTTGACATGTATGAGGCTGAGGCTACACGTGTATGTCAATTGGGCTTTGTGTTGCCGGCTTACGATTATGTGTTGAAAT
>CAUQZV010000072.1:0-5127 GCA_963522415.1 uncultured Veillonella sp.
GTAAGTTAGTTTTGGGAGGTAGTATGTCTTTAGTTTCTATGATTAAACATTTCCTACTTGTAGCTGCCCCCGTCATTGCTACACAATTTTCTATCATTGCTGGTAGTTTTATAGCGGTCACATTAACGGGGCAATACAGTACTATAGATTTAGCAGCTATCGGTGTAGGGTATAACTTATGGGTCGCCGCTTTTTTTGGTCTGTCAGGAATTCTCCTTGGTGTGACCCCGATTATTTCTCATGCCTTGGGGGCTAAAAAAACTGAATCGGTAGCTGCTACTATGTGGCAAAATATCTATTTAGGGCTTGCATTTGCAACAGTCCTTATACTTGCCACCCTACTTGGTTTATCTCCTTTGTTAGATTTATTGGGATTAGAACCGGCGGCAAAATCTGTTTGCATCCAATATATGAACGCCATGTGCGTCGCCTTTCCAGCTATGATGATTATGTCTGGATTCCGATATATCGTTGATGCTCACGGAAATACTCGCTACTCTTTATACATCATTGGCAGTAGTGTGTTATTTCAATCTATTTTCAATGTATTATTCATACAAGGTTATGGCCCCATCCCCGCTCTTGGGGGCTTTGGTGCCGGTATTTCAACGGCCATCGCCTATTGGTACATGATGTTGTGTTTCCTTGGGTTAATTACATTTCACAAGAACTTTAAGCACTATCGGTTTTGGTCATATTTCACTGGACCTAGCTGGATATTAATCAGAGACCAATTAGCCTTAGGTATCCCTATCGGTTTATCTATCTTTGCAGAAATCAGCATTTTTAGTGCTGCTGGGATTGCTATGACTAAGTTCGGTACAGAAATTATAGCCGCTCATCAAGCAGCGTCTAGTTTCCTAGGGTTAACATTTTCTTTCCCATTGAGTTTAAGTATGGCATCCACCATTGTCATCGCTTATGAATTAGGGGCTAAACGATATCAAAATGCTATTACTTACACATGGATTACTCGTGGCGTAGCAGCATTCATAGCACTTTGCATTGGAACCTATTCTTTCACTCATATCGACTTCTTAGCCAGCCTATATACCAAGGAAGATCATATGATTCCACTTATTGAAAGTTTCATTTCTTACGCTGTATTTTTCACAATTATCGATGCTGTAGGCACTCCTTTACAAGGGATTCTCCGAGCCTATCGTGATGTAACTAGCGTTTCTATTATTACCATCGGCACCTATTGGGGCGTGACCGTACCCGTTGCATACCTTTGCTACCTATTCACAGACTTCGGGCCTTACTCCGTTTGGATTGGATTATTATCAAGCACGTCTTCGGCTGCACTCTGCTATATGTATCGATTACGTAAAGTCCAACGCAATGTACTGAACATGTCATTCTAAAATCATTAATTAGAACTAAACCATTTAAATAACGGGGCGTTCCATGAACAGCCTCGTTTTTATGTGATAACGACATTCACAGGCAATTAGACACAATCATTGGCACAAAACATATGGTATCAGCTGAAACCTCGATAGGTAAATTAACTAGTATAACAGCACGCTATACCTCCATTTTACTTTTGACATATTATTATAAATACTATAGAATATAGAGATGTAATTTGCGGGACCTATTCAATCCTCTTTTATATTCATTCATTAATTATTATTACATCTATATATATGTTCCTCGTCTTGCGTGTCTGCATAACCAACTTACGGCATATACACATATCTATTATGCTGAAATATACATACCGCTTCGATGTCTTTATATACATGTATCTTTATTATTTTGTAAAAAAAGGAGCTCCTATGGCTACTGTAAATCCAAATTATGAAAATCTACAAGGTTCTTATTTATTCGCTAATATTGCACGTAAAGTAGAAGCTTTCAAAGAAAGCCATCCTGAGGCAGACATCATTCGCCTTGGTATCGGCGATGTAACTCGCCCTCTTGTGCCAGCTGTCATTGAAGCTATGCACGCTGCCGTGGAAGAAATGGGTTCTGCCGATACATTCCGAGGTTATGGTCCTGAGCAAGGCTACGATTTCTTACGCAACGCCATCGCTGAAGGAGATTATGCTCCTCTAGGTATCACCATTCAAGCAGATGAAATCTTCGTATCTGATGGCGCTAAATCTGACGTGGGCAACATCCAGGAAATTTTCTCCGAAGACAATATCATTGCTATTACTGATCCTGTATATCCAGTATATCTAGATTCCAACGTCATGGGCGGTCGCACTGGCAAAGCTATCGATGGCATTTATGAAAAAGTGGTATACCTACCAACAAATGCAGAGAACAACTTCTCTCCTGCATTCCCCAAAGAACGAGTAGATATCGTCTACCTTTGCTGCCCTAACAACCCAACTGGCACCGTATTGAGCCGTGCTCGTTTGGCAGAATGGGTACAGTGGTGTAAAGATAACGAAGCGATCTTAATGTTCGACTCCGCTTATGAAGCTTTCATCACATCCACAGATACAGTTCGTTCTATTTATGAAATCGAAGGGGCTCGTGAAGTAGCTATCGAATTCAGATCTTTCTCCAAAACCGCTGGATTCACTGGCACTCGTTGTGCCTACACTGTGGTTCCTCATGAAGTCACTGCTAAAAATGCAGAGGGTAACCGTGTTCCGCTGAACCCAATGTGGAATCGTCGCCAGACTACAAAATTCAATGGTGTTCCTTACATCATTCAACGTGGTGCTGCTGCTGTTTACACACCAGAAGGTCGTGCACAAATTAAAGAACACATCGCTTACTACATGGAAAATGCTCGCATTATCCGTGAAGGCTTAGAAGCCATTGGTCTAACTGTATTTGGTGGTGTTGATGCTCCATACATTTGGATTCAAGCACCAAAAGGCATGACTAGCTGGGACTTATTTGATACCTTATTAGAAAAAGTCCACATCGTCAGCACTCCTGGTTCTGGCTTTGGTCCAGAAGGCGAAGGCTATTTACGTCTCACTGCATTCGGCAGCCGAGAAAACACCATTCGTGCAGTCGATCGCATTAAAACATTACAATTTTAATATCTCCCCCCCTTTTCTCTATGAGAATTTTTCGCTATAATGGTACATGCGAAAATAGCGGACACAGTGCCCTATTTTATGTCATCATATACTGTAATTTTTCATTACAGTTCGTATAATAGTAATCGTATTGAAAGTATCAACTTTCACGAAAGGAAGTAACATGAGCAACATTCGTATTGGTATCGTTGGATACGGTAACCTTGGCCGCGGTGTAGAAGCGGCTGTAGCATTGCAACCAGATATGGAATTGGTAGGTGTATTCTCTCGTCGTTCTGGTTTACAAACTGTTAGTGGCGTACCTAGCTACACAATGGAAGAAGTAGAATCTTTCAAAGGCAAAATCGATGTTATGGTATTATGTGGCGGTAGTGCTACAGACCTAATTGACCAAACTCCTGCTATTGCAGCTCATTTCAATGTGATCGACAGCTTCGACACACATGCTCGCATCCCTGAACATTTCGAAAACGTGCGCAAAGTGGCACAAGAAGCTGGTACTGCGGCTCTTATCTCTTGTGGATGGGACCCTGGCATGTTCTCTTTGCAACGTGTATACGCTGAAAGTATCTTACCACAAGGCGATTCCTACACATTCTGGGGCCGTGGTGTATCTCAAGGTCATTCCGATGCGATCCGTCGCATTGAAGGCGTAGCAGATGCTCGTCAATACACAGTGCCTAAACAAGAAATCATCTCTGCTATCCGCAATGGTGAAACACCAGAAGTGACAGCTACTTCTTCTCACCTTCGTGAATGCTATGTAGTATTGGAAGAAGGCGCTGACGCAGCTCACATTGAAAACGAAATCAAAACTATGCCTAACTACTTCGTTGGCTATAAAACAACAGTAACATTCATTTCCCAAGAAGAATTAGATGCGAACCACAAAGGCATCCCACATGGTGGTATTGTAATCCGCAGTGGTGAAACTACAACAGGTACAAAACATATCTACGAATTCGGTTTACAGTTAGATTCTAACCCTGAATTTACTGGTGCTGTATTAGTAGCCTTTGCTCGTGGTGTACACCGCTTAGCAGCACATGGTGGCCGTGGTGCTTTCACAGTATTCGATATCGCACCAGCTTGGTTATCTCCAAAATCCGCTGAAGAATTACGTGCCCATTATCTATAAGATATACGTTTGATAATAGTATCTTCGTTCATGAGATACACGAGGCTGTAACAAAATAGCACCCAATAAAATAGAGGAACGTTGATCAAGAAGTATCAACGTTCCTCTATTTTTATATAAATCTATTGGCAGTTAGTATGCAATTATGGTATACTATGACTGTAAAAAAGAGAGCCCACAACGTGTACTAGGCGTTAGGCTCATCTCGAAACGTATCAAAAATCGAAATGCCTAACGTGTTAAGGTACGCGAAACCTTATATCGTTAGGCATTTTACTTACTTTTACGGTAAGTCAAAATTGCTACAACTAACATTCCAAACTGTATCAATAAAGATGCGATTTCAAATGGTGTCATAGTATCACCTCCTCCCAGAGTAGGAAGAGATGAGCCCAACTCACGTTGGAAGCTCTCTTATTTATAGTATATCACAAATTATACATACCGTTTATACTATTTTGATAATGTATCGCAAGCACTAAAGGAGTTACCAATGAGCACAAATTTAGAAGTAGGCATTGTAGGCCTTCCAAATGTCGGAAAAAGTACATTGTTTAATGCTATTACAAAGGCTGGCGCAGAAGCGGCAAACTACCCATTCTGTACCATCGAACCAAATGTAGGCGTGGTTGACGTACCCGACGCTCGTTTAGCCGTGTTGGCTGAGATGTTCGGTTCTAAACGCATCTTACCTGCTGCCATGCGTTTCGTAGACATCGCCGGCCTTGTGGCTGGTGCATCCAAAGGGGAAGGTTTAGGCAACAAATTCTTAAGCCACATTCGCCAAGTCGATGCCATTGCACAAGTCATCCGTTGTTTCGATGACCCTAACATCACACATGTGGCTGGTTCTGTAGATCCTGTTCGTGATATTGAAATCATCAACACTGAACTTTGCTTAGCTGACCTTGAAAGCGTAGATAAACGCTTACAACGTATTGCTAAATTAGCAAAATCTGGTGACAAAGATGCTCG
>CAUQZV010000073.1:0-5074 GCA_963522415.1 uncultured Veillonella sp.
CCCATAAAGTAGCCGAAGAACAAAGTGGATTGGTTGTAAGCAAAAATTTGCCCAGCTAAATGTTTTGGTGTAATACTCGCGATATAGGTGTTGATTCCTGGCAATAGTCCGCCTAACCCAAAGCCTAGTAAAAATCGAATGATACATAAGACGATAATAGAATCTGTAAAGGCTTGTGGAATTGTCAGGCATCCTACATAAATAAAACTTGTCCAAAGAATGAATTGAGGGCCTAGTTTATCGATGTAGCGACCGAGTACAGAGCTAGCTAACATTTGAGCAATTCCTGTAGAGGTGAAAGCTAAACCAGCTAGTAATGCAATGTGTTCGTGGCCACGGCCTACAATATGTTGCACGAATACAGAAAGTATAGGGGCTGATGCCATGGTAGTGAAGGCAAAAATGAAAGAAGCGATAGATACGAAGATAAGACCTTTCCAATTGGAGATAGATTGTTGTAAGTCTTTGAAAGAAGGAGCTGGGCCCTTTACTTTAGGAGTAAAGTCTTCTTTTATGAATAACAAGGAAGATAAAAAAGCTATACCTAGTAAAGCGGATACGACAAAAAAGGCGTACCGAATACCAAAAGTACTTCCCATATAACCACCAATCATAGGTCCTAATAAGGAGCCTCCTAAGTTGGCAGCTGATAATAGACCTAAGGCCCAACCAGTTCTGGACTCTGGAGTTTGGGTGGCTACTAACGTAATGGATCCAGAAAAAAATCCAGATACCATACCATTTAGAATGCGGATCATCACAACATGTTCAGGGCTTTGTGCGAATCCAAGAAGTGCATTGGTGACCATCATTCCAAAACTAGCTCGTAGTAAAATTAATTTTCTTCCTTTTCTATCAGCTAGTTTTCCCCAAAAAGGTGAGACGAGAGCCACCATAAGATAGGTGACACCCATGGCGATACCAGACCAATTGGCAAGAGAGCCTTGATCATGGACACCTAGGTCCTGTAGATATAAGGGAATGAGAGGGGCTGCTTGACTGAGTCCCACTGATGCCATGAAGGCCCCGAATAAACAAACGTATAACGTGCGTTTCCAAAGTTCCATATTGACTCCTATATGACCATGAGAACAAGACTTATATTGTCTTGTGAAACATTTCAAATCTCTATGTTCTTATGGTAGCATAGAAGTGAAATTTGTTATACCCCCAATCTATGTATACATATACTAGTTTTATCTAGGGGTTCTGAGTATGTTGTTATATAGATGGTTCTAGCATTTGTGGTGTATGGGTATGGAGAAGTACGACTGTTTGACTGTATAATAGTATCACAGTCGGAGGATATGCGACTCTTACATGTTTAGAATACGATTAAAACTATTGCAACGGTCCCGCAGATAGTATATAATTGTACCTGTAATTGACAACGATATATGTTAATACGTTGATAAAGACGGTTATGTAAGGTAGCTCCGAGCGAGTGAGGGATGGTGAAAGCCTCATGGGTGAATGCATGACGGATCACTTTTGAGTATATGTTGGGGAGCCCGTACTGGGGGTACTCACATCGGTGGACACCGTTATATGTTTGAGCGATGATTCGTTGGGGGTAACTTTCACAAGAATCATCAGTAGGGTGGTACCACGGATTTGCATTCGTCCCTTCGGGGAGCGGGTGCTTTTTTTATTGAGAGGAGAAATACAATGTCTAATGAAGTGGATTATGGTAAGACGTTGCACTTGCCTGAAACAGAATTTCCTATGCGTGGCAATTTGCCAAAGCGCGAACCAGAATTTATCAAGTTTTGGGAAGATAATAAAATTTATGAAAAACGCTTAGCGAAAAATAAAGGCAAAAAATCTTTCATTTTGCACGATGGTCCTCCGTACGCAAATGGTAAATTGCACATCGGTCATGCCTTGAACAAAACATTAAAAGACATTGTGATGAAATATAAAACGATGCAAGGCCATTACACACCATATATTCCTGGTTGGGATACACATGGTCTTCCTATCGAGCATGCGGTTATCAAAAACACTGGCTTGAATCGTCATGAAATGAGTCCATTAGATCTTCGCAACAAATGTCGTGAATACGCATTGAATTGTGTAGAAGAACAAAAGAAAGATTTCATCCGTTTTGGTGTACTTGGTGAATGGGATCGCCCGTATTTGACATTGCGCCCTGAGTTCGAAGTGAAACAAATCGGCGTGTTTGGTGAAATGGCAAAACGTGGTTACATCTACAAAGGTTTGAAAACTGTATACTGGTGTACACATTGTGAAACTGCCTTGGCAGAAGCGGAAATCGAATATGCAGAGAAAAAATCTTTCTCCATCTATGTTAAGTTTGCTTATGTAAATGGTGCTGAAAGTACATTGCCAGCAGGTTTTGACACAAGCAAATTATTCTCCGTTATTTGGACAACAACTCCTTGGACAATGCCTGCCAACCAAGCTATCTCTGTGAACCCAGAATTAGATTATTCTTGGGTAAAAATTGGCGATGAAGCATGGTTGCTTGCGAATGGCTTAATCGAAACAGCTACCAAAGAAATGGGCGTAGAGTCCTATGAAGTATTGAACACGTTCAAAGGTAGTGAATTAGAATTAGCGAACTTTAAACATCCATTTGCTGATCGTAACGCTCCTATCTTATTGGGTTCTCATGTTACCTTAGACGCTGGTACAGGTTGCGTACATACAGCGCCTGCTCATGGTGAAGACGACTTTAACGTGGTGAAAGCATACAAAGATGCAGGTAAAATCGATTTTGATATTTTATCCTTAGTCGATGCTACTGGTCGTTACATTGCCAAAGTAGATGAACCTCGCTATGGTGATACAGAACAACTATTGGCTGGTGTTGAAATCCACGATGCAGAAGTGCCAGTGATCAAAATCTTGGCTCACAATGGTGCGTTGGTACAAAAAGGCAATATCCGTCACCAATATGCCCATTGCTGGCGTTGTAAAAATCCTGTTATCTATCGTGCTACAGAACAATGGTTCTCCTCCGTGGATGGCTATCGTCAAGAAGCATTGAAAGCTATCGATGAACAAGTCCAATGGATTCCTAAATGGGGTCATGACCGTATTTATAACATGATTGCAGACCGTGGGGACTGGGTTATCTCTCGTCAACGTGCGTGGGGTGTGCCAATTCCTATCTACTATTGCGACCATTGCGGAGAGCACATCATCAATGATGATACCATCTCTTCCTTACAAGAATGGTTTGCCAAAGAAGGCTCCAACGCTTGGTGGGCTCATGAAGCAAAAGAATTGTTACCAGAAGGATTCACATGTCCATCTTGCGGACATGATTCTTTCCATAAAGAAACAGATATTATGGACGTATGGTTCGACAGCGGTAGCTCTTGGTCTGGCGTATTGGAACAAAACGAAATGGAAGTACCTTGTGCTATGTACTTAGAAGGTTCTGACCAACATCGTGGTTGGTTCAACTCTTCCTTGTTAACAGGTATCGCTACTCGTGGTCATGCACCATACAATGCTGTATTGACTCACGGTTTCGTAGTGGACGGAGAAGGTCGTAAGATGTCTAAATCTGTAGGTAATACAGTGGCGCCTTCCGACATCATCGATGTACACGGTGCTGACGTAATGCGTTTATGGGTATCCTCTGCAGATTATCAAGCAGACGTGCGTTTGTCCAAAGACATCGTAAAACAATTGGCAGAAGTATATCGTAAAATCCGTAACACATTCCGTTTCTTGTTGGGTAACTTAGATAACTTTAACCCTAACACTGATAAAGTAGCTTATAAAGAGTTAACAGAGTTAGATCGTTGGGCGTTGCATCGTTTAGAAGAAGTTCGTCAAAAAGTAACGAATGCTTACGAAAACTATGAATTCCACATCTTGTATCATACAATCCATAACTTCTGTACCGTAGATTTATCTTCCTTCTACTTAGACGTGTTGAAAGATACAATGTACGCAGAGAAAGAAAACAACGTAGCTCGTCGTAGTGCACAAACTGCAATCTATGAAATTTTGACAACATTGGTGAAAATGGTGTCTCCAGTTCTTTCTTTCACAGCCGAAGAAGTATGGCAATACATGCCAAAAGAAGACGGTATGGAAGAAAGCGTAATGCTAGCCGATTGGCCACAAGGTCATGCAGAACATGTGGATGCAGAATTGTCCGCTCGCTGGGCGACGATGTTAGACCTTCGTAGCGAAATGACAAAAGCCTTAGAAGGGGCTCGCCGTGATAAAGCCATCGGTCACTCCTTGGATGCATCCATCACTGTCTATGCAGATGGCGATGCGTACCAAGCATTGAGTGGATTCGGTGCTTCCTTAGCTAGCTTGTTGATCGTGTCTGAAGCATATGTAGTGGAAGGCCGTGACAAAGCACCAGCCAACGCAGTAACAGTAGAAGATGGAGTATTATCCATCGTGGTAACTCCATCTGAGTTAGAAAAATGCGAACGTTGCTGGATTCACCGAGACACAGTTGGTCAAGATGGGGATCATCCAACATTATGTGCTCGTTGCGCTGAGGTAGTCAAAGGATAATAACAATAGCATAAGTAGTCAAAGGTTCAAGTACTATCAATTTAGGTAAGGCAAGGGGATATATCATTTCCTTGCCTACTTTCTAACAAAGGAGATGCCCTATGAACGTATTGATTGTGATAGATATGCAATATGATTTTATTGATGGAACTTTAGGTTCACCGCAGGCGCAGGCCATTGTACCGGCGGTACGTGAAAAAATTCGCAATTTTGATGGTCCCATTGTGTTTACTCGTGATACCCACGATGGTGGTTATCTTGAAAGCCAAGAAGGCAAACATTTGCCAGTGGAACATTGTGCTCGTGGCACAAAGGGTTGGGAGATTGCTGACGATTTGTTGGAAGTAGCTCGTGAACGAGGTCAACAGGTGGATGTACTAGATAAACCTAACTTTGGATCCTTAGATTTGTTGGCCCATCTTAAAGGAATGCACGAAGAGGAACCTATCGAATCTTTAACCTTGATTGGTTTATGTACGGATATTTGCGTGGTTTCCAATGCTTTGATTCTAAAAGCAGGCTTGCCAGAAGTTCCTCTTCATGTGGATCCGAAATGTTG
>CAUQZV010000074.1:0-5045 GCA_963522415.1 uncultured Veillonella sp.
TGCCATTTGAATTTGTACCTGGTATTACATCTGGTATTTCTGCGCCAGCCTATGCGGGAATTCCTGTTACACAGCGTGCTATGGCTACTTCCTTTGCTATCGTTACAGGTCATGAAGATCCAACAAAACCAGAATCCGGTATGAACTGGGAAGGCTTAGCAAAATCTGTGGATACCATCTCCTTTGTGATGGGCATATCTAATTTACCGAGCATTGCTACTAACTTAATCAAATATGGTCGTCCTAAGGAAACGCCAGTGGCGGTCATCCGTTGGGGCACAAAACCAATCCAAGAAACAGTGGTCTCTACCTTGGAGCATGTGGTAGAAGATGTAGAAAAAGCACAATTGAAAGCACCAGCTATTGTTATCGTTGGGGAAGTAGTGTCTCTGCGGGAGCAATTACGTTGGTTTGATAATAAACCATTATTTGGTAAAACTATCGTGGTCACACGAGCTCGTAGTAAAGCTAGTGCCTTATCTGAACGATTACTGGAATTAGGTGCGCATGTCATCGAAGCATCTGCTATCAAAACACAGGCGTTGCCTCGTACAGAGGAGATGGATGTGACCTATGATAGCTTATCTTCCTACGATGGATTAATTTTTACATCTGCCGAAGGGGTGCGGTTCTTTTTTGATGGTCTATTAAACCGTGGTTTAGATGGCCGTGCTTTAGGTTCTATGAAAGTATGTGCCATTGGCAGTGCTACAGCGAAATCCTTGTTAGATCGAGGCATTCGTGCAGACATCGTGCCACCGAATTACCAAGCGGAATCTGTGGTGGAAACGATTACCACTGAACAAGGTCGTGTATGGCCAGAGCGAGCATTAGGTGACTTGCGCTTTGTGTTAGTACAACCAAAAGTGGCGCGCGACGTGATTTACAAAGGACTTTCACAGGCAGGATGCGATGTGACAGTATTGCGTTTGTATGAAACGGTACAAGATACGTCCCATAAAGAATATTTAGAAGAAGCCTTGCGAGCAGGTGAAGTAGATTACATTACGTTTACAAGTTCTTCTACGGTGACGAATACAAAAGATATGCTTGGCTCCGATGCGGTGAGTTTATTAGGAAACACGAAGGTTGTTTGCATTGGACCGATTACAGGCGCAACTTGCGTAGAAGAAGGAATTCAACCAGATTTAATTGGAGAAACTTTCACAATCCCTGCGATGGTGGACTTAATCTTGAACGATTGCAAATAGAAAGAGGCACAATATGGAATTACGAAATCGACCAAGACGATTGCGCATCAACCCAGCCATGCGTGCGTTGGTTCGTGAAACAACATTACAAGTAGAAGACTTAATTTATCCTATATTTATTGTTCCCGGAACAGCGGTGAAAGAAGAAATTTCTTCCTTACCAGGGCAATATCATGTGTCCGTGGACGAAGCTGTAAAATTGGCGAAAGAAGCCTATGACTTAGGTATTAAGGGTGTGGAAATTTTCGGCATTCCTACTTACAAAGATGAAGATGGTTCTTCTGCGTGGGATATGGAACAACCGGTACAGCAAGCGATTATGGCGATCCGTAAAGAAGTGCCAGAGTTGATCGTTATTTCCGACGTATGCCTTTGCCAATACACATCTACAGGCCATTGCGGTCATGTGGAACATCATGAAGTCATCAATGATGCTACATTGCCATTGTTATGCAATGTAGCAGTGAGCCATGCGAAAGCGGGAGCTCATATGGTAGCGCCATCGGACATGATGGATGGACGTATTGCTGCGATTCGTGAAGCCTTAGATGCATCGGGATTCAGCCATGTATCTATCATGAGTTATGCGGCGAAATATGCGTCCGCTTACTATGGACCATTCCGTGATGCGGTCCATTCTGCACCGGGATTTGGGGACCGTAAAGGATACCAAATGGACGAGGCCAATCGTTTAGAAGCGCTGCGTGAAGTGGAACAAGATATCATCGAAGGGGCGGACATCATTATGATTAAGCCGGCTCTATCCTATTTGGATATTGTGCGTGAAGTACGGGATAACTTCGATTGCCCATTAGCCGTGTATAATGTCAGTGGTGAGTATGCCATGATTAAAACAGCAGCGGCAGCAGGTCTTGTGGACGAAAAACGCATTACCTTGGAAACCTTGCTCTCCATGAAACGAGCAGGGGCGAAGATGATTATTACTTACCATGCCTTGGATGTGGCACGTTGGCTACAAGAAAAATAGTGTGGAAATATAGGAGCCAATTATGTTTAGTTTAGAAAAATCAAAACAAGCCTTTACAGAGGCTCGTACATATATGCCGGGTGGTGTGAACAGCCCTGTTCGCTCATACCGCAGTGTAGGGGGCAATCCTCCTTTCATCAGTTCTGCCAGCGGATCTCGCATTTACGATATTGATGGCAATGAGTACATCGATTACGTATTGTCTTGGGGGCCTATGATTCTAGGTCATGCGAACCCTGAAATCGTCGCATCTATTTTGGAAGCCATCCCTCGTGGTACTAGTTATGGGGCGCCAACACTACTAGAAACAGAAGTGGCAAAAAAAATCCAAGCCTTCTATCCGTCCATGGAAATGGTGCGCATGGTGAACTCTGGTACAGAATCTACCATGAGTGCTTTGCGGTTGGCTCGTGGCTACACAGGTCGTGACAAAATTGTGAAATTCATCGGCTGTTACCATGGTCATAGTGATAGCTTGTTAGTGAAAGCTGGTTCCGGCTTAGCGACCTTTGGTGTGCCTGATAGTCCCGGTGTGCCAACTGGTGTGGCAGGAGATACGATTACATTGCCGTACAATGATTCTGATGCGGTGCGCCAATTATTTGAGGCTCATGGTGAAAGTATTGCAGCCATCATTGTAGAGCCAGTGGCAGGTAATATGGGCTGTGTACCTCCTGTGGAAGGATTCTTGGAAACCTTGCGTGAAGTGACTACAGCACATGGTGCTGTCCTTATCTTTGATGAAGTGATGTGTGGTTTCCGCTCCAGTTCTGGAGGGGCACAAAAATATTATAATGTCATCCCAGATTTGACATGCTTAGGTAAAATCGTAGGTGGCGGTTTGCCGATGGCGGTGTTCGGTGGCAAGAAAGAAATCATGTCTGCCATCGCTCCATCTGGACCTGTATACCAAGCAGGCACCTTAAGTGGTAATCCGGTAGCTATGGCGGCAGGTCTTGCTACCTTGTCTATGTTGCAAAAACATCCGAATGCATTCCGTCAGGTAGAGGAATCTACGGAATTGCTTTGCCAAGGCTTAGAAGCGGCAGCAAAAGAAGTAGGCATACCTGTGGTGGTGCAACGTGTGGGCTCTATGTTTACACTGTTCTTCACGGACAAAGCGGTGCATAACTTCGATGACGCCAGCGCTTGCGATATGGAAGCATTCAAAACATTCTTCCACTATAACTTGGAACGTGGCATCTATTATGCAGCCAGCCAATATGAAAGCAACTTTTTATCTACGTGCCATAGCGATCAAGATTTGGCATACACATTGCAAATTGCAAAAGAAGCATTTCAGGCGATTAAAGGGTAAGACGTATATTGATCATTCCTATGAAGAGTCATGGAAACTGATAGAAACTAACAGAATACATGTATGAATAAAAATGCCATACACATCGAAGATAATCTATGTTACACTAGATTATATAGAGTGTATGGCATTCTTTATTGTTTGTATGGGTATGTTAACAGTTTCTATTGTATTTAACAGAACTGTAAGAGATAGTTTCTATATGATAGTTAAGGTCCTATAGTATATCTTGGAGATACAGCAATAGCTATTCTCTAAAGGCATATTTTTTATGCATACTAGATAGGATAGAGATGTAACATAGACATATTAATTTATATATTGGAGGTGTAACAATGAGCGTGTTACTTTCGCCGAAAGAATTACAAGAACAATTAGATAGAGTGGTGGTCCTTGATGCACGTGGCTTTGATGCCTATGCAGCAGCCCATATTCCAGGGGCTTTTGCCATCGATATGGATGCACACATGAGTGGTCCTTTAGGCATACATGGAGGTCGTCATCCCTTGCCAGACATGGCTGTCTTAGCAAATCGTTTGAGTGAATGCGGTGTGACCATGGATTCTCACATCGTGGTGTACGATGCGTGGATTTCCTTTGCCGGTCGGTTGCGGTTCTTGCTACTATACATGGGTTTCACCAATGTGAAAGTCCTAGCCGGTGGTATTGAGCGCTGGCATCGTGAAGGGTATCCGTTGACCCAAGAGGAGACATCAATAGTGGCAGATCCAAAGCCATTGGAGTATACTTTGCAAGACCATTTACTCATGCATCGTGATGAAGTCTTACAAGCCAGTGAATCTGGTAGTCATGTGATCATCGACGCACGAGCACCACAACGCTACGATGGATCGGTAGTGGATACCATGGATGGTATGACAGGACATATCCCAGGGGCGATCAATCATTTCTACGAATGGGGATTTACTCCTGATGGTGTACGGCCCATTGCAGAATTAGAACAAGCTTACGGTGACTTAGCTAAGGTGGAAAAACCTATCGTTGCCTATTGTGGCTCTGGAGTGACAGCAGCAAACTTAATGATTGCTTTAGCAGAAGTGGGTGTGGAACCAGCTATGTATGTAGGCAGTTCTAGCGATTGGGTGACTTATGAAGGGTTCCCGTTGGAAACAGGGGTTAATACATTATAGGTTTACACTGTCAGTATAGTAGATAGTGATTCAAAATGTTTTCAATATAATACGATAAAAAACAGAGGTCTTGCTAATAAGACCTCTGTTTTTACATTCTATGTATTTTGTCATATATGCATCATCACAAAGCATATGTAATGCATAGTATATAGGATGGGAAATTATCTTGTAGTTCATAAAAATGGGCTAATGACTGGCTGCTGTAGAATGTCCTAATGTTACTTTCAAGAAGACCCCTGTTAATGCAATGATCATACCAGTCACGATAAACATGGTACTAAAGCCCCATTGCGATACGATGGCAGAACCACCTACAGCCCCCATAAAGTAGCCGAAGAACAAAGTGGATTGGTTGTAAGCAAAAATTTGCCCAG
>CAUQZV010000075.1:0-4903 GCA_963522415.1 uncultured Veillonella sp.
GTCCAACTCCATTCCAAATGGGTTGCTATGGTATCGGTGTAGGACGTACATTGGCGGCTGCTATTGAACAAAGCTATGATGAAAATGGTATCATCTGGCCAGTAGCAATTGCTCCATTCGAGGTTGTTATCGTTCCAATTAATGCGAAAGATGAGGCTTTGATGGAAGTGAGCGAACGCTTGTATAAAGAGATGAAACAAGCTGGTATTGATGTCCTATTAGATGATCGTAAAGATCGTGCAGGGGTTAAATTTAAAGATGCTGACCTCATCGGCTATCCTGTGCGTATTACAGTAAGTAAAAATACTATCGAATCTGGTGAAGTAGAATTGCGTGTACGCAAAGATGGTTCTACAAGTACAGTAAAAATCGATGAAGTGAGTACTTCCGTACAAGGATTACTTCGTCTGTTGAAAGATGGATATAACATTTAATTGCACAAATTGAACTGCACAGAATTAGAGAGAACGACTCATCGAGGATACCTTGATGAGTCGTTTTGTCATATATAACATGTGAATACACTGTAAATATGATCAAAAATTCTCATAACTGAAAAGATTGTAATACCATTTTGTAATACTAGCATTAAAAATATACGATTCAACTAGCGAAAGTGATAGAAAAGGAGTAGAATGAGGGTAACTGATTCATATTCTTATTTACATCATTTTATTTCAAGTTGTGTGTATCATATGTTGGGGGACGTTATCGATATGAAGCGAAGAAAGTTATTGTTAGGCTTAATTATAATGTCCATGGTCTCTACTGTGTGGGGGGCAGAGGGGCATATTGAAGAAACACCACTGTATATATTTGTCTATGCAGTAAATCATTAGGTGACATAAAATAAAACACTCTTGGCAACTTAATTTAGGTTAGATACATAGATTCTAAGAGAGAGGAGAATACCTGTGAAACACAAACATTTAGCATTACTAGTATTAGCGGCGATTCCTTTATTGGCAAGAGGGGAAGGCTTTACCGTAGACACTGTAACTCGAAATGATTGGAAAACGGTAGATACGATTTCCCTTGGTGAGACTTTAGCTAAGAATGGGGACACCATTACTGAAAATAGTGCTACAAAAATTAAGTATGTTTATAATTATGCTGATGGCACTATCTTAGGGACGAAAACTAAGTATATAAAGAACGGCGATACAGTTAATGAAATTATCACAAATCGAAATATGACGGCTCCGAATGACTTTCGGACGAAACCAACTACAGAAACGACAATAGCATCGGAAGGAACGATTCATTTTATTCATGTAGATGATGGCACCTCTATTGATTGGCAAGATGGGATACATGTGTATAACTCCAATGGTAAGCTGGTTGATCGGTCGGAAACGATTTTAAATTTTGATACGAAGACAAATTTTAACGTTACAACCCATGAAAAATATCATGGAAACTTTTATCCTATGTTCAGTGTTGTAAAAGTAGTCGGACAAGGTTCGGGTGAAGTGACGAAGCCAGTATCTACTGTGAACTTTTTAAAGAAAGTTACTATGGATACTCGAGCACAAACGATTAATCCAGGTAATTTACAATCTTATGAAAAACGCGTGAATAATTTCTTTCTACAAACAAATCAAGGGGGAGAATCTCACGTGCATTTTCATGATGATTTGACCATGCATACAGAGTCCACTACGAATAATTTGGAGATTGCAGCGTTTCGTTTTGAAAATAGGGGAGAAAATCGGTACCGCACTGTCTCCACTAAGGATACAATTAGTGCAGAAACAGGCGGGTCTACTCTTACCTTTGATGGAAATGTGACAAGTACTATCTCCGGTAAAACAGATACAGAAATGCGCTTTTTATCGAATGTGAATATTAATGGTGGTGTTCATGTGTCATCAAGAGAAGGTAAGAATTTCGTATCTACCATCACCAATACATCGGCAGATAACACAAATGATATATTGCATGTCTATACGGCTACTAACAATCATGGTTTCTCTGAGTTTAATTTGAAGGCTAATACGGATTTTATCACAAAGAGCGCTGGTGGTACTGTGTGGGGTATGTATATCAATGCTGATTCTCACGGAGAAAATCGAATTACTCTTTCCGGTGCAAAGAACAACATTTCTACCACTGGTAAAGATGAAGTCTATGGTATTGAAGTAGTCACTAATTTGAGTGATACAACAGATGCAACCGATTCAGGTACAAAGCATAGTAAAAACTTAGTAAATTTACAGAATACACTTGTTACTACAGACTCTACATCTACAGGAAAACCATGGGTATATGGGGTGAAAATGAGTGCTGTAAAAGGTGAAAATACAGTGAAACTCACCCATAATGATGTAAAAACAGCATCTAACTATGTGGCTAGAAGTATTGATATACGCGATGAGAATCAGGGGACTAATACAGTAACCTTAGATACTACGAATATCACTACAAAAGGGGCTTACGCCTATGGAGTGAATTTGATGAGCGCTAGAAACGCTGGTGCTGGAAGTAACTCTATTGATTGGAAAGGAAAGAACAGCGTTGTCACTGAGGCAATAGCCAATGGATATGGCATACGCATTGAGAAAGATAAAGCTAATTCGGGCGCAGGTACAACCATAACCTCCGATGCAGATTCGTCGTTAGCAATTAAAGTAGATACAGAAAGTTCAGGTAATGGTATTTCCCAAATACACTCCAACCCTACCAACAAGACGAATTCTACTTTTAATGGTGATGTATCTATCACGATGCGAGGTAATGGAAAATATAAAACAGCGGTGATTGCAAGAACTGATGGTGAAGGTACTAGTGACACGTCATCGAATAGTATTACTTTCAATAAAAAGTTAAACATTGTTAGTAATCCAACAGACCCTGCCTTAGCAGCAGTTGGTAAACATACGACTATTTCTGTATCGGGTAAGGATACGACAACCATCGTTGGTAATGTATTTGCTGACAATGGTGGGACAGTTGATGTCAATTTATTGACGAAGGACTCCTATCTCATTGGCAAAGCGGACAACGTGGGTACTGGTAACATTCATGTGAAAGTAGATGGTGGCAATTATTGGGAAATGACTGATAATTCTAAGATCAATCGATTGGATCTATCCAATGCGGGAGAAGTTCGATTTGGTGATACAGAGGCACCTCTCTCTTTAACTGTGGATACCTTAGCAGGGACGGGTGGTGTACTTCATATGGCTGGCAATGTGGGGTCAGGTGATACAGACAAACTCACCATTACGTCCAGTAGTGAAGGGGAACATGGCATTCATTTCCAAAATATGGCAGATTCCAAATCGACGGGCACAGAAGTGTTGAAATTAGTAGAAAGTCTAGGCAAGGCAGAGGATCACAAGGCGGTATTCTCATTACTTAATGAAGGTAATCATGTAGCGGTTCCTACAGATGATAAAAAGCCTAGCCTTCCTAAAACTGTCGTTGAAAAAGGGGCCTACCTATATATATTAGGCAGACCTACGGATTCAAAGGTTGTTTCTATTAATGATGCAAATGTAAATAACTGGTATCTATTCCCTTATGAGGACGATGGTAAGGGTAAATTGACACCAGGGGCAGACTCAACGATTCAATTTGATAGTTTATTGTATAATTTACACTTAGGCAATACGGAAACATTGGTGCAACGGTTGGGCGAAATTCATCTTCATAAAGATGTGGAACGATCTAATACGGTATGGGCTAACTATACGAACGGCAAGTTTACATCTAACGAACGTGGTGGTCACCAACAACGATACTGGGGAATCAAAGGTGGTTACAATTGGATACATCCAAGAGATACATGGATTCACTACAGTGGGTTTACGGTAGGCATGATGCAATCGAAAGCAGTGCTTACTGACTACCAAGGACATGCACAGCTATCAGGTACTGAGCTTGGTTCCTATTCTACTAGATTGTACAAGAATACCAATGTATATGTTGATGTAGTGGGTAAAGTGAGACGTTCTCGAGGTGAGTTCGACTTAGTTAACTATTCTAACGAAGCCTTGCGATCAAACTCTATGCATGCGAACTCTTTCCTTGCATCTGTGGAACTGGGAAAACGTATGTACAGCTCCGGCAAAGATGGTGAAGGTCTATTTATACAACCAGAGGCACAACTTACGTACGAAGCGAGCAAAGGATATAGCATGGATATATCCAATGGATTACATAGTCAATTCGGATCTATGCATAGTCTAGTAGGCCGCATCGGAGTACGGGCAGGTGTGGATACAGCATCTGTTACTGCATGGAATCCGTATGTGAAAGTGATGTATGAAAAAGAATTCCTCGGCAATAGAACCATTACATTTAATGAAAGCACTACACAACAGCTTTCATATAAAGGTCATTGGTTCACTTACGGCTTAGGATTCTCCTATATGAATCGAGCTAAGACAGAACAGGTATATGTTGAGGCGCAACGATCCACCCGTGATCGAATACAACAAAACTGGCAATTCAAAGTCGGAGTGCGTCATACATTCTAGGATCATTTTATTTGCATAATCTATAGTGCCCAGAGTGGACACTACCATTGAATCTCGGAAGACGCATAGTTATCGCATTTATAAGACCTCTTGCCCATTTTTTTAGCGAAATTTGCCCATTTTTAAATAAAAATAATACACAAATCAACTTATTCTCACTAGAAATGGCTTAATAAAGCTGTATTATCATATCGAACCCCGTCACGCACTTTGTGGATTTTGAATGGGCAAAAAATGGGCAAAATTACCTAAACTATACGAACACTTACGAACATTGAAAATAGTGTAGAACACTAAAAAACCGCTTATTCATCGTATTCGTGAACACTTACGAACACTTATGAATAAGCGGTTATTTCATTTTGTATTGTGGTGGAGACGAGGGGAGTCGAACCCCTGTCCAAACATGTTGCCCCCTA
>CAUQZV010000076.1:0-4699 GCA_963522415.1 uncultured Veillonella sp.
GCAAAACAACAAGCAGAAGCAGAATCACAAGCACAAATCAAAGAGTTACGAGCTCAACTAGTGAAAGAAAAAGAAATCGCCCGCCAAGAAATTGAACGGGAACGGGAAAAAGCAATGCAACAAATCCGCACAGAAGTTGTGAATTTGTCTGTACAGGTAGCTGGCAAATTAATTGGAAAAGACTTTTCCAGTGCTGATAATGTAGCTCTTGTAGAGGATACCATTGCAAAACTTGATAGTACAACTATAAGGTCGTGATACGATGAGTGTAGAAAGAATTGCAGAAACATATAGCTCCGCTATATTTGAATTAGGACAGGAATCAGGTTTGTTAGCACAATTTGATACAGATCTTTCCTATGTGCAAGATTTATTTTCCACCCATGAGGAATTACGCCAAATTTTAATCAATCCTATGTTAGAAGTAGCGGGAAAAAAGAAAATTTTACAACAAATCTTTGGTAGCGAAGTGCATCCATTGATTATGAATTTTCTTTATGTTATGGTGGACCGCCGTCGCAGTCCCTACATCATGGAAACAGCCCGCGCTTACGTAAAACGCTCCCGTGAAAGTCGTGGTATTTTGGAAGCAAAAGTTACGGTTATTGAACCACTTTCAGAGGCGATGCGGGAAAAAGTATTACGTAAGTTACAAGAGATCACTGGCAAAGAATGTGTCATCGAAGAACATGTGGATCCATCCATCTTAGGTGGTATGGTCATTCAAGTGGGAGACACTCGGATTGATGGAAGTATGGCTAGACGATTGGAAGAATTAAAAAAATCATTGCTTAATGCAAGTACCAATAAGATTGGGGTGAATGGTTAATTATGAAAATGACGCCTGAAGAAATTACTGCCATTATTAAACAGCAGATTCAGGACTATAATGTTGAATTAAACGTAGATGACGTAGGAACTGTTCTGGAAGTAGGGGACGGTATTGCGCATATCTACGGTCTTGAAAAAGCCATGGCTGGCGAATTGTTAGAGTTACCTCATGGCGTATATGGCATGGTACTCAATTTAGAACAAGATAATGTAGGCGCCGTTCTCCTAGGTAATGACTTCTTGATTAAAGAAGGCGATGAAGTGCGCCGTACAGGCCGCATCATGCAGGTTCCTGTAGGAGATGGCTTAATTGGTCGTGTTGTGAATGCCCTTGGTCAACCTATCGATGGTAAAGGTGAAATTGTGGCAGAAACATATCGTCCTGTAGAATACCCAGCACCTGGTATTGCAGATCGTAAATCTGTATTTGAGCCAATGCAAACTGGTTTGAAAGCCATTGATGCGATGGTGCCAATCGGTCGTGGTCAACGGGAGTTGATCATCGGTGACCGTGGTACTGGTAAAACAGCGATTGCTATTGATACGATCTTGAACCAAAAAGGACAAGATGTGATTTGTATCTATGTAGCAATTGGTCAAAAAGAATCCACTGTAGCTCGTGTAGTACAAAAATTAGAAGAAGCAGGGGCTATGGACTATACGATCGTTGTGTCTGCTGGTGCTTCTGAAGGGGCTCCTATGCAGTACTTAGCACCATATTCTGGGGTAGCTATGGGCGAACATTTCATGTACCAAGGTAAACATGTACTTTGCGTATATGATGATTTAACAAAACAAGCTGCTGCATACCGTGCGATGAGTTTGTTGTTACGTCGTCCTCCAGGACGTGAAGCGTACCCTGGTGACGTGTTCTACTTACATTCTCGTTTATTGGAACGTTCTGCGAAAGTATCCGATGAATTGGGTGGCGGATCTATTACAGCTTTACCAATTATCGAAACACAAGCAGGGGACGTATCTGCCTATATCCCAACAAACGTAATCTCCATCACTGATGGACAAATTTTCTTGGGTACAGATATGTTCTACTCTGGCGTTCGTCCAGCAGTTGACGTAGGTTTATCCGTATCTCGTGTAGGTGGCAGTGCACAAATCAAAGCGATGAAACAAGTAGCTGGTAAATTGCGCTTGGAACTGGCACAATATCGTGAATTAGCGGCTTTCGCTCAGTTCGGTTCCGATTTGGATGCCTCCACAAAAGCGCAATTAGATCGTGGTGAACGCTTAACTGAAATGTTGAAACAACCACAATACTCTCCGTTAAAAGTAGAAGAACAAGTGGTATGTTTATATGCGGGTATTAATGGCTATTTCAAACGATTAGCTGTTCATGATGTACCAGCATTTCAAGATGTCTTATTACACTATGTACATGGTAATTATGCCAATGTATTAGCATCAATTAGAGATACTAAGAAATTAGAAGAAGATACAGAAAAAACATTGCAACAAGCGATTTTAGAATGTATTGATGTCTTTGGTGCTACTCACGAATTATTACCAGAGGAGGCGTAATCTATGAGTAGTGCACAAGACTTACGCAAGCGTATAAAAAGTGTCACTAATACGCAGCAAATTACAAAAGCTATGAAAATGGTAGCATCTGCTCGTCTACGTCGTGCACAACAAAAAGCGAAAGGTACCGAACCTTATACTGAACGTCTCCGCCATATGCTACATCAAAGCATGTCCTCTCTAGATGGAGGTGCGGATTTACCACTACTCACAGTTCGTCCTGTGAATAAGGTAGCCTATGTGGTGGTAGGTGCTGATAAAGGGTTGGCCGGTGCTTATACTAGTAATATCATTAAATACGTGCAAGCTTTATTGCAAGATACACCAGCTGAAGCTTACGGTCTATTTACAGTGGGTCGCAAGCCAACGGAATACTTCACAGGTCATGGCTATTCTGTAGTATCTGATTTGCAAGGATTTTCTGATAAACCAGGCTTTCATCATGCTCAAGACATTGTGGAACAAGTGAAAACCATGTTCTTGTCTGGTGAGGTAGATGAAGTGGTATTGGTATACACTAAGTTTGTGAACTCCTTATTGCAAGAAGTGACTCATGAGCGCTTATTACCTCTTTCATTAGAGTCCGATACAGCAGAGGCCGGTGAAAGTTTATTCTATCCGGACCAAGGGTCTGTACTGGAACAATTGTTGCCAGCCTATGTGGAAAGCACTGTATATAATGCATTGCTACATGGGGCGGCTAGTGAATTAGGTGCCCGTATGACGGCCATGACATCCGCTACAGACAATGCAGGCGAATTGATTGGTACATTGCACTTAGAATACAATAAGTTGCGCCAAGCAGGTATTACTAACGAAATTTCTGAAATCGTAGGCGGTGCAAACGCATTGCAATAATAGATAAAGGAGTATCTCGTATATGAGTACAAATATAGGTAAAGTAGTTCAGGTTATTGGACCGGTGGTAGACGTAGTCTTCCCAAAAGGTGAATTGCCTGCTATTTACAACGCAATTACTATTACAAAAGGCGACGAACAAGCATCTAAGATTGTTGTAGAAGTGATGCAACATTTAGGGGATGACACAGTTCGTTGTGTAGCCATGAGTTCCACTGATGGATTGACTCGTGGTATGGAAGCAGTGGACACAGGCGCCGCTATTTCCGTTCCTGTTGGTGATGGTGTATTAGGTCGTATTTTCAACGTATTAGGCGAAACAGTAGACCATGATCCAGCAGAAGTGAAAGTGAATGAACACTGGCCAATTCACCGTGCAGCTCCAAAATTTGATGAATTAGCACCAGAAACTAATATTTTAGAAACTGGTATTAAAGTTGTAGACTTAATTGCGCCATATGTAAAAGGTGGTAAAATCGGTCTATTTGGTGGTGCCGGTGTAGGTAAAACAGTTCTAATCATGGAATTGATTCACAACATCGCTACAGAACATGGTGGTTACTCCGTATTCGCAGGCGTTGGTGAACGGACTCGTGAAGGGAATGACCTTTGGAACGAAATGAAAGAGTCTGGCGTATTGTCTAAAACAGCTCTTGTATATGGACAGATGAATGAACCGCCTGGAGCTCGTATGCGTGTAGCCTTAACAGGTTTGACTATGGCGGAATATTTCCGCGATGTACAACAACAAGACGTGTTGTTATTCGTAGATAACATTTTCCGTTTCATCCAAGCTGGTTCCGAAGTATCTGCCTTGTTAGGTCGTATGCCATCTGCCGTTGGTTACCAACCAACATTGGCCAATGACGTAGGGACATTACAAGAACGTATCACATCCACAAAAGAAGGTTCCATTACGTCTGTACAAGCCGTCTATGTACCTGCCGATGACTTGACTGACCCAGCGCCAGCAGCGACATTTGCTCACTTGGATGCTACTACAGTATTGTCTCGTTCCATTGCAGAACTTGGTATTTACCCAGCCGTGGATCCATTGGATTCCACAAGCCGTATCTTGGACCCATTAGTATTAGGGGAAGAACATTACTCCGTAGCTCGTGGTGTACAAGAAGTACTTCAAAAATACAAAGATTTGCAAGATATCATTGCCATCTTAGGCATGGAAGAATTGTCTGAAGCGGATAAATTGACCGTAGCTCGTGCTCGTAAAATTCAACGTTTCTTGAGTCAACCATTCTTCGTAGCCGAAGTATTTACAGGCAGTCCTGGTAAATATGTGCCATTGAAAGAAACATTGCGTGGTTTCCGTGAGATCCTAGAAGGTAAACATGATGACTTACCTGAAAGTGCTTTCTACATGGTGGGAACTATCGATGAAGCTGTTGCCAAAGGAAGGGACATGTTAGGGAAAGGAGAATAATCTATGAGTACCATGCATGTAACAATTATTACT
>CAUQZV010000077.1:0-4682 GCA_963522415.1 uncultured Veillonella sp.
TATGTGGAAAGTACTGTTGTTTCCCAGGAAGTAGGACCTCGTACGGTAAATCAATTAACGAGCAAAGGAACGGATCAAGTGATTACCTATGAAGGGGAACCACGACGTATCATGGGGGTTTGGCAAAGTTCAGTAGAAACTTTACTTGCTTTAGGTGTAGGTGATCGTATGATTGCAGCTATAGGGGTGCCAGATAGCAAATATATAGCAGAAGAATATCGTGATGCTTACGAAAAGATTCCCTATAAAAGCATGGAAATTCCAGATGTAGAAACTACCTTATTATGGGAGCCAGACTTGCTTGTAGGCTGGTATTCTACCTTTCAGAAGAATAATTGGAAGAGTACAGATTTTTGGGCACAACGTGGGATTGATAGCTATATTTCAAGAGCATCCTATAAAAAATCTAAGAGAACAGTAGAGGGTGAATATCAATATATTCTTGATCTAGGAGCGATTGTCAATAGACAAGAACGTGCGCAGGCGTTGGTGAATCGAACTAAATGGGCAGTGGCAGAAGCAAGAGCCTATGGAGAAACACAGAACACGAAAGATACGGTTCTGATACTCGAAAATTCGGGACGCCAGTATCGTGTATATGATAAGGAAACATTAGCAGGAAATATGCTGGAAGAAATAGGAGGACATCTTATTTCTGAGGCAGGACAAACAATCAATGCAGAAGAGTTGATTCATTTAAATCCATCAGTTATCTTTTTAGTGCTAGTAGAAGAGGATTATGAACGGCAAGATGAACTCATAGACAATCTATATAAGAATCCTACACTACAACACGTAGATGCCATACGTAATCATCGAGTACATGGGGTTCCCCTATTTATGGTGTATAGCGCAGGTACACGAATCCATGATGGATTGAATCTTATGATTCACGGATTGTATCCTAATTTTACAGGAGGTATTCATGAGTAATCGAACACATACATTCACAGTGGTGGGTGTAGGAATTATACTCATAGCCCTATTGATTGCGGGTATGGCATGGTCTTTATTTTTAGGGACAGTGCATATTCCAGCACATACATTGTGGCAAGTAGTGGCATCAAAATTTGTAGATACCATTACGATTGAAGATCCACGGCAAGGGGCTTTGAATGATATTGTATGGATGTTGCGTATGCCACGGGTTATCTTGGCCGCTTTAGTCGGTGCAGGACTTGCTGTCAGTGGTGTCATTATGCAAGCTATTGTTAAAAATCCACTGGCAGATCCATATATTTTAGGCATTTCATCAGGTGCATCCACAGGTGCTACAGTAGCTATTTTAATGGGTGTAGGCATTGCCTTTGGTGAAGAATATGTGGGCATTATGGCTTTTATAGGGGCTATGGTTATATCCTTTGGTGTGCTTATTATTGCCAATATGGGTGGCCGAGCTAATGCGATTAAATTGTTGTTAGCCGGGATGGCATTGAGCGCTGTTTGCAGTGCTTTTACGAGTATTATCGTATATTTTGCGAAGGATAAAGAAGGGATTCAAAATGTAGCTTTCTGGATGATGGGTAGTCTAGCAGGGGCTAATTGGGATTTGATTGGCATTATGCTATTTGTCATTCTATTGCCAATTGTATTCTTCTGGTTCCAAACACGCATTTTGAACTTGATGTTACTAGGTGATGAAGTAGCTATCACATTAGGGGTAGACTTACATAGATATCGTCAATTATACCTTGTAATGAGTTCAATTATGATAGGCTTCGCCGTATATGCAGCAGGTATTATTGGATTCGTTGGGTTGCTGATTCCTCATATTGTACGTCAAGCCTTAGGCACAAATCATAAAGGTTTAATTCCTATTTCTGCATTGGGAGGCGCTTTATTACTTGTGGTGGCAGATACACTCAGTAGAACGATTATTCCTCATACGGAATTACCGATCGGTATCTTAATCTCTGTGATTGGTGCGCCAGCTTTTGTATACTTAATGATTAAGCAAACCTATGCGTTTGGAGGTAATTAATGAATTTACAAGTAGAACAAGTTGCCTTTGGCATTGGACAGACGCAAATCTTACAAGGTATCGATTTAGAAGTGCAAGACCGTGAAATTGTTGGACTAATAGGCCCTAACGGTAGTGGTAAAAGTACACTGTTAAAGTGTATCTATCGTACATTGCATCCCAATACAGGGCGCATTGAGCTGAACGGACGATCCTTAGATGAACTTTCCTTCCGTGAAAGTGCTTTACAAATGGCAGTGGTGGCTCAGCATAATCAATACCAATTTGACTTTTCGGTGATGGATATTGTCCTTATGGGTCGTATGCCTCATAAAAAATTACTTGAAGGTGATTCGCCAGAGGACTATACTATAGCTAGACGAGCCTTAGCACAGGTGGGGATGGACCATATGGAAACACGGAATTTCTTGAGCCTTTCAGGGGGCGAGCAACAACGTGTAATCTTGGCCAGAGCCTTAACACAAGAAAGCCCGTGTTTGATTTTGGATGAACCAACGAATCATTTGGATATTAAGTACCAATTGGAAATGTTGGAAATCGTTCGTGATGCGGGTGTAACTGTATTGATGGCTGTTCATGATTTAAACTTGGCATCTCAATTCTGTCATCGTCTAGTAGCCCTAGAAAAAGGACGAGTGGTTGGCATAGGAACGCCAAAAGAGTTGCTGACACCAGAGTTTATTCAAAACCTATATGGTGTACATAGTCGTATCGTAGAAGGTCCGACAGAAGATTCTATTCATATTATTTTTACGGAAACAGTGAAATAAGTATGTATGTATAAGGAGGTATCACATGGAATTATTTGAATTATTTATTAAGGGTGGATATGTTATGTATCCATTGTTACTTTGTTCTTTCATTGCTGTGATTATTTTCGTAGAACGTTTACGTTTTTATCGCTCTATGTTAGATGATGTGAATGCATTGCGTGAAACGATCATTCCACTAGTACAACAAAGCAACTGGAAGGGCTTACAAGCCTTAAAAGAAACAAGCAAAGGTATGGCTACCCATGTCATTGCAGAAGCAGCTCGTGGTGGCAACAACAAAGAACAACAAGAAAAATTGTTGGAAGCAGCAGCGATTAGTGAATCTGCAAAATTACGTCAATATTTAAACTACATCGAATCTATCGTAACAATGGCTCCTTTGTTGGGTTTGTTGGGTACAGTAACAGGTATGATTGGGTCTTTCAGTGTATTATCCATTTCTGAAGGGCAACCATTTGCCATCACTGGCGGCGTAGGGGAAGCCTTGATTGCTACAGCCACAGGCTTGATCGTGGCGATTATTGCCTTGATTTTACATACATACTTAGTGCAACAACAAGATATTTTGATTAGCCAAATCGAAGATGCAAGTGCTATGTATATGGCGGAATTGGCAGGTGACAACCATGCGGCTTAGATCCTTACGGACTACGTCTAAACCGAAACTCATGATTATTCCAATGATTGATATCATCTTTTTTTTATTGGTATTTTTCATGATGAGTATGTTGACAATGGTCGTACAAAAATCTGTGCCAATTCAATTACCACAAGCGGTAGCATCGAAAGTGGACTTGCAACGTAAAATTCCAATTACTGTAACAAGTAACGGACAAATCTATGTGGAAGCACAACCGGTGACGCTTGACCAAATGATTCGTTACTTGCAAGCAGAAAAAGCGAAAGGCGATGATATGGTCGTTATCTTGCGTGGTGATGCGAAGGCTGAATATGGCGCATTTGTCACTGTTTTAGATACATTGAAACAAATGGGTATCGTGAAAGTATCCATTGCGACAGATAGTAAATAAGGAGGTACTATGGATAGACGATGGCGTATACCCGCAGTGATATCCGGACTGACAAATATAGGTCTTGTAGTACTTCTAGGCGTATTGGGTCATATCCAAACACCGACACCAGAATCGGATGAAATTGTAGAGGTGCAGTTGGTCCATGAGGACAAAGGTAGTGTAGGGCAACCGAGTGCAGGACCAGCAATTACAGCACCCCATACTGAAAAACGTGAAATTCCACCACCGATTACGAATTTAGCCGATGCAGAAGCGGTTTTAGAACAAGTGAAAGCGGAAGCACCTAAAAATGTAGCGATTGTAGCACCACCATCAGCACTTCCAGGAACCACTGGAGGCGGTGGAGAAGGTACGGAACCTAGCGATGGAAATGGTGATGGTAACGGAGATGGAGACGGCAAAGGTACTGGAGATGGTAACGGGGTAGACGGCAACGATGATGGAGTGATTGTCGATGCTGGTAGTTTATCTCTAGTCAGTGATGTAGAAGCACCGTACCCTCCTAAAATGCTCCGCCAAGGTAAAACAGGCACTGTGGTTGTTCAATTGGTAGTAGAAAAAGATGGTTCCGTTAGCTCTGTAGATGTTATTGGAGGCAGCGGACAACCTGAATTTGAACAAGCGGTGATGCGCGTGGCGTATCAATGGACCTTTGTGCCAGCCACACGAAACGGCCGACCAGTTCGAGCCTATGCAACGAGAACCTATCGGTTTGCATTATAAAATTAAATAGTGACATCTATGCATTAGCTTAGATGAAGTACATAGCGCCATATGGTTCTGACTACGTGTAGTTAGAATTGTATGGCGCTTTTGTGTATTCCTACGAGAAAGATATATAGGTATTCCTAAGAAAAGATGAGGTTCTTTCAGAAATAAACTACTAGCCTATCA
>CAUQZV010000078.1:0-4608 GCA_963522415.1 uncultured Veillonella sp.
ATTACGAGCTACTTCCATGACGTCACTCACGATAGAACTACCTGTTGGTAAACTACCGGCTCCACGACCGTAGAACATAGCCTCATCAAAACCGTTGCCACGTAAGAACACAGCGTTAAAAGAACCCCGTACAGAGGCTAATGGATGTGTATTGGCAATAAAGGCTGGATGTACATTTAAAGACAAACCTTTTTTCGTTTCTCTTGCAATGCCTAATAACTTAATAGTATAGCCAAACTCTTTACCAAATTGGATATCACTAGCATCAATTTGCGTAATCCCTTCACAACTTACATCTTCAAAGAAGATGCGTTTATTAAATGCGATAGACCCTAAGATAGCTAATTTACGTGCAGCATCATAGCCTTCCACATCCGATGTTGGATCTGCTTCTGCATAGCCAAGATCTTGTGCTTCTTTTAGAACTTCTTCATAGCCTAATCCATCTTCACTCATCTTAGACAAAATAAAGTTAGTAGTTCCATTTAAAATGCCCATAATTTCAGTAATTTGGTTACTTCCGAAGGAATCATATAAGGCGCGGATGATTGGAATCGCCCCTGCCACACTCGCTTCAAAGCGCAAATCAACATGATGCTTTGTAGCTAGCTCCATTAAATAAGGACCAGCCTCAGCTAATAAATCTTTATTGGCAGTCACCACATGTTTTCCAGCAATAATGGCTTCTTCAATACAGGTACGGGCAAAGGTGGTACCACCCATTACTTCTACTACAATATCTACAGATGAATCCTGTAGAATTTCTTTATAATCTGTTACAAACGTAGCTGTTGCAGGTAGTGCAACATGACTATATTTATCTGGATTTCTCACATAAATTTTATCTACAGTCACAGGTACACTAATACGATTTTGTATGACATCTAAATTTTTAGTCAATAGTTCAACTGTACCCTGTCCAACTGTACCAAAACCCAAGAGGGCAATCTTTACGCCTTGCTTCATTCTAAATCTCCTTAGGCACTAGGCTTGACCAATTAGTTCCACCTTAATAACTCCCTCTAATTGTCGTACTTCGTGCAAAACATCTTCTACTGGTAATGTCAATTCCTTCGTTTCAAAGGAAATATTCACATGTGCTACACCTTGTAGCGGTAAATTCTGATTAATTGTTAACACACTGCCATTATAATCTGCAATAATCCGTAAAATATTAGATAACATACCAGACTCATTAGAAATCAGTGCGTTAATTGATACAATTTTACCTTGTGAAAGTTCATAAAATGGAAATACATAATCTTTATATTTATAATAGGCAGAACGACTTAAATCCATTTTTTCAACAGCTTCATTAATTGTTTTAGCCTCTCCTAGTTGTAAAATAGATTTTACTTTAATTGTTTTTTTAATCGCTTCTGGTAAGATTACTTCATTCACTAAATAAAATTTGTCTTTTTTGCCTTTCACAGCCATAACTACACCTCTTCACTACTAGTGGAAACGGAACTTGCCATGTGTTGTCCATATAGAGTAAATACGGAATACATACCGATAAAAAATGGAACATATTCTGCAACAATCCGCCATGCCACTGCAACTAGCCCCACTGTTCCAATTGGTACAAAGGAGGCGAATAAATACACAAATAATCCTTCAGCAACTCCTGTTCCACCTGGTGTGGGTGCAAAATATAAAATTAAATTTAATAAAATCATGCGATTTAAAATTTCAACAATGCTAATATCTGAAGTAAACGCATACATCAAAGCTGGCGCTATCGCATATAAGAATAATAAGCTCAATGCAGACTCAA
Organism: uncultured Veillonella sp.; assembly: GCA_963522415.1. Taxonomy (GTDB): domain Bacteria; phylum Bacillota; class Negativicutes; order Veillonellales; family Veillonellaceae; genus F0422. Next base: position 1,778 of record CAUQZV010000078.1, read on the forward strand.
TAAAAACGATAAAAGATTGCATAGGGTTTGCATATAATAAACTAAGTCCCCTATTAAATTCATCTAACTTGATGAGCCAACCTTTCGGATTTCCTTTCTTCATCATCTTACATATCCAAGTTACCAAGCGTTTCATGAGTCGCGTTTGTAGTAAATACATTCCCATAAATGTTGAAATCACAACAAAAATCGATATACCTAATAATTGTGTGTTAGTTATATATGGTACTTCGATTGGTTCCGTTACCAAAATGATCGGTAACATAACAATTAGAAATAATATGGAAAATACGGTTCGTACTAATACGATCGGAGCGGCAGTGCCAATAGGTACATGATAGGACCGTAAAATTAAAGCCTGTGCCACCGCACCACCACTAGCACCAGGTGTGAGCATGGCCATAAAATAATTACCAAAAATAACTCGTAGAATGGCAATCAAGGATAAATTATATCCACCCATACGTACTAATCGTTGCAGGCGCAATCCATCAAAGTACATACCTAAAGCAAGTGCTACCATTGCCAACAATAAAGATGTAAGATTAAATGTACCTAGCGTAGCCAATGAATCTAAATCAATTGTAAAATAAATCGTTATCCCTGACACAATCAAGAGCAACAATCCAATTAATATTCCTCGCTTTACCATGGTGCTCATGAAGGGTCTCCTTCAGTCCATTGTCCATAATGGATGAGACTAATATTATGAGCACCAATATATTCTTTTACTCTAGCCGATGTCATTGCAAATCGTTCTTCATCCCAATGATACCCCCAATCATATAAGGATCGGAGTGTCCTATTATCTTTACCAGGATGTGTCATAATTTCATGGACTCCTTGTTTACTAGCAACCTTTCTTAAAATTGCTAATAAAGCTTCTTCTTTCAGTTGACCACCATTCATCATTCCCCAAAAATATAGGGGCGATGAAAATCCAAAATCACGAGATCTAGTATAGGCTTGTTGTGTAATCACAGTTAGTCCTACTTTACCAATCCAACGACCTAGTGAAGACACACCATTCAATAAAAATGGTGTTTCATCGGGCATTCGAATCTTAGTTAATCCATACCGTTTCATTTGTTCTGCCACTATAGGCAATACTTGTGGTAGTACATGCATATGTTGATGTCCATCTACATGTGTAATAGGTAATCCTGTACACATTACTTTTTGAAATTGTGCTTCAATTTCTTTTCGCAATTCAGAACCTTTTACTTGTCCTTTGAAAAGGCGTTTTATAAATTCCGTGTGTGTCATAGGAAATTTACCATCTATCAGTAGACTTGGAATTTCTTTAGGATCACAAACAGGTGAAAGACCACCGACTAAGCAAACATGCAATCCCACGCCGAGTGTGGGCATTGTCTTAGCTAATGATAAGGCATCTTGAAAATAGTCTCCAGATGCCAATAAAGACGTACTTGTTACTATTCCTTGTTGATGACTTTCTAAGATTCCTTCATTAATAAGAGGATGTAAACCAAAGTCATCTGCATTCACAATTAGACGTTTCATAGTTACCTTCCTGTACGCACTAAATGGATAATTGTATTCTTATTCTACCAAAATTATTGCTATTTGGATAGACAAAGTTTTCTTTCTTGTACTTTATACATGCACAAAGCTCCAGCTATGGCAACATTCAGAGATTCCATGGGACCATACATGGGGATAGAAATTCGCTGTGTAGCCAACTGTAATATATCCTCTGTAATACCATTTGCTTCATTTCCTAAAGCAATCATTGTGGACCCTTCATAGGTTGGTTGTCCATAATCTACGCTTTCTTCTAATACGGTTCCATACAGTGTAATTCCTTGCTCTTTTATAAGCTTTACTACCTCATTTTTTGTGACATTTGTATAAATCGGTAATTTACACAATCCGCTCATAGTACTACGTACTGTTTTTTCATTGTATATATCTACCGTATTAGACGTTAAGAACATAGCTTCTACACCAGCACCAACAGCAGTTCGTATTAAAGTTCCTAAATTGCCTGGATCTTGTACTCCATCAATAAGTACATATAAACCATTCTCTTTTACACGAAAATCTTCTAATCGTCGTACTTTTTGACATACTACAGCAATGACACCTTGCCCATGAACTGTTGTTTCAATCCCTTTCCATAGGGTATCTGAAATGGAAAATACCTGAACATCATAGGTGTCACATAAAGATAGCAATAGATTTAACTGTTCCTGTTTTATGGATTCTATGTTGACAATGACATACCGTATTGTACCAGTAGGCAATATATCCATTACAGTACGATATCCTTCAGCTACAAATTCCTGATGCGTAGTACGATATTTTCGTTTATATAATTGTACAATGTGCTTAATTTTTTTATTATCTCGTGAAGTAATTTCTTCCATATTACCCTTTCTTTATGCATTCCATAATTGATAGAACAAACCTTGTTTATCTAACACTTCCTCCAAGGTACCTTGTTCTACAATTTCACCATCAGATATGACAATAATTTTTGTAGCATCACGTAAGGTTGATAACCGGTGTGCTATGGCAATCATCGTCTTTTCACCTTTCATATCTGCAATCGATTGTTGTAATAATTCTTCTGTATGACTATCTATATTGGAAGTAGCCTCATCGAATACTAATAATGATTTATTCTGTACCAAGGTTCTAGCTAAGGACAATAATTGACGTTGTCCCTGTGAAAGTAAGGAGCCTAAATAACCCACAGGTGTTTGATATCCCTCTTCCAAACGCTGTACGGAACTATCCAAGTGAGCCCGTTTAGCAGCTTCTTTTACCATGTCTTCTGTAATAGAACTATCAAATAAGGAAATATT
>CAUQZV010000079.1:0-4570 GCA_963522415.1 uncultured Veillonella sp.
CGCACTTCTTTAAAATGTGAAATATAGTCCTGTAGTTCCGGATGGTCTAAGGAAAATTGATATCCCAATACGTGTACTTCCTTTTCATGGTAATAGGTACTAAATTCGCAACCATGATAGATTTGAATTCCCATTCTATCATCTCTTGTTAATTGCCCATAAGCACCTACTTCATCATGATCTGTAATAGAAATCGCTTGTATTTGTTTCTCTTTTGCTAATGCCACTAAATCTCTTGGCATATACGTACCGTCTGATACATTCGTATGCATGTGGAAATCGACTAACATAGACCCTCCTTTCCTAACGATTCTGTTCTTTCATACGGCGCTGAATATCTCGTTTTGCATCTCGTTCCGCCATATCTTGTCGTTTATCGTAATTTTTCTTACCTGTCACAAGGCCAATGGTAACTTTTACATATCCATGACTATAGTGAAAGTTTAAGGGAATCAAAGAGTATCCTTTTTCTTTCACTTGTCCTAAGAGTTTATGAATTTCACGCTTATGCATAAGCAATTTACGTGTCCGTTCAGGCTCATGATTAAATTGATTGCCTTGCTCGTATTTACTGATATGTACTTGGTATAAGAAAAGTTCCCCATGTTCAATGCGACAAAAACTGTCTTTTAAATTGATGCGTCCAGCCCGAATCGACTTCACTTCCGTGCCTGTAAGGGCAATGCCTGCCTCATAAGTTTCATGAATGTGAAAGTCATGTCTAGCTTTGCGATTATCTACAATTAATGCATTGTTATCTTTCGCCATTACCGTTTCCTCTGTTTCTTTCCTTGTTTACGATGACTTTTTTTATGTATCGTTTCATAAAACGCTGTTTTCTTTTTTGTATCCAGCTTGCGTAGCATTTGCTCTACCGCTTTCGTGGTACCTGTCGTTTCTATTATATCATGAGTTTGTCTATCTCGATTATTTCGTTTCTCTTCTTTTTTCTTTTTATACGGTGATCTGTTTTTTCTTTGTGGTTTAGAAAGGGATTTTTTCCTTTCTTGACCTCTCCGCAAGTAACCACCGATGTATTCTACTTCTCCAATGACAAAATCAATTTGTCTAAGTTCTATATCAGCCTTAATAAGAGTCACAGTAACAGGGGTTCCTAAATGATACTCTTTGCCACTTCTTCTTCCATAAGCCATATAATGTGGTTCATCAAAGACATAATGATCATCATCCATCAAATTATATGGAACTAAACCATCCACGCCATTGTCGAGTTCAATGAATAAACCAAAAGCAGTAATGGAACTTACATGACCTTCGAAACTTTCACCTACATATTGCGCCATATACTGAACCTTTTTCATATCCAAAGTTTCTCGTTCTGCTTCTGTGGCGATTTGTTCACGCTCTGAGCAATGAGTGGCTCCATGTGTTAAGTACGCTTCATCAGCGATGGATGCCATACGTTTAGGCTTATTTTCTAGGACATAGCGTAAGAGTCGATGAATCATCAAGTCTGGATAGCGACGGATGGGGGATGTAAAATGGGTATATGTAGAAGATGCCAACCCAAAATGTCCAATATGTTCCGAGCTGTACTTTGCTTGTTGCATAGAACGAAGTACCATAATCTGTACCACTGGTTCAATCTCTGTACCGCTGATAGATTGCAATAACTCCTCAATATGCTTAGGCTCAACCTTACTTGGCAATTTCACAGGATAGCCAGAATGATGAAGGACAGTGATAAGTTGGTCTAACTTAGTATCCTTCGGATCTTCGTGAATACGATATATAGATGTATCCAATCGTTCACTAAGGAAAGTTGCCACCGTTTCATTGGCCAACAGCATACATTGTTCAATTAATTTTTCTGCAATGGTTCTATCTTTTCGTATGATTCGTTGTGGTATGCCCGTCCCATCTAAAAGAACTTTATACTCTGGAAACTCAAAACTTATGGCTCCTGCTTGTTGACGCATCTTTATCAATTGGTATGCCAATGTTTCCAAAGTTCGTACCATATCCATGAGAGGTGCCAAATCATCAGGAATAATGTTCTCTTCTAAGGCTAAGTAAATCTCCTTGTAGCTACAACGACGATTGATATGAATAATGGATGGCTTTATGGAATAGCGCAACACTTTACCTTGAGGACTTACTTCCATAATACAGGACATGGCATAGCGATCTTCCTTGGCTTGTAAGGAACAAATACCGTTTGATAGTTCCACTGGTAACATAGGGATCACACGATCCACCAAATACACACTGGTGCCACGGCGGTATGCCTCTTGGTCAATGATTGATCCAGCTGGCACGTAATGGCTGACGTCTGCAATATGAACCCCCAATTCAATATTGCCATTGTCCAATACTTTCGCATGGACAGCATCATCTAAATCCTTCGCATCTTCTCCATCGATAGTGATCATTTCTTGGTGTCGCAAATCTAAGCGGTCTGCATCATCAGTAACTGTGAAAGAAATCTTCCGGGCCTCTTCTTGCACATCTTTTGGAAACTCTTTTGGCAAATTAAAGGTAGCCATCACTGACAAGACATCTAAATCTGGGGTAGAACTATCCCCTACAATTTCTACAATTTTTCCTTCTGCTTTACGATTTTCTTCTGGCCAAGCAGTTAATTCTACCACTACGGTAGCACCACTTCTAGCATCTAAAGTAGCTTCTAAAGGAATATAAATATCATCCCCTAATCGTTCATTATGGGGTGTCACAAAGCCACTTTTCGTAAGTTGTTCAAATATACCCACTACACGAGTTGTATTTCGAGTCACAATACGACGAATAATACCTTCTGGATTTCGTTCATTAGTGCCTTTTCGTTTAATAATATATTCTACTTCATCATCATGCATAGCTGTACCTGCACAACCATTGGGAATGAATACATCTGGCAAATTACCCTCCGAAGGCATAACAAATCCAAAGCCTTTTTTACTTGCCTTATAAATTCCTATTAGGTGAGGGTCCTCTGTTTTTTGATAGGCCCCATATTCACCGTCTTTAATACGAATGCATCCTTCTTCTTCTAGCTTATGTAACATAGAAAAATATGCTTGTATCTCCTCACCTTTATAACCCAAGATGAAAGGCACATCTTCTATATGATAAGACTCTGGCCAAATATCTCTAAATAATCCTAAAATTTCTTCTCTCATAGTACCTCAATATATCTATAAAAAAAACCTACCATAGGGTAGGATTTTTTATGTATTAATAAGAACTTAACACTAAATCTAAAGCTAAACTAACTAATACGAATAAAGTAGCAAGAACCACTGTGCAACGTGATAAGAATCCATCTACACCACGCTCTTTACCTCCGAACACGGAATCTGCTGCGCCTGAAACAGCACCGCCCATACCAGCACTTTTACCAGTTTGTGCTACTACTACCACAATTAAAAGAATAGAAATAATAATTTCAACAACCATTAAAAAATCTCTCATGAATCTCTTCCTTTCTGTATTAACGGTTATGACCGAAGTAAACTTCCATTTTTTTCTTAACTCGTTGCAATGCATTATCGATGGATTTTACTGAACGATGATGTTCTTCTGCCATCTCCTGATACGACTTGGCATCCATATATCCACGTAATACATCCCACTCCAGAGGACTAAGAACAGCCTCCATCACTTCCTTAATCAGAGCATATTGCTCTCTATTGATGACTACTTCTTGAGGATCAAGATTCTTTTCTGTTTCTAACACTTCAATGAGCGTTCGTTCTGAGTCATCATAGGCTGGCTTATTTAAAGAGATATATGAGTTCAAAGGAATATGTTTTTGGCGACTCGCCCCTTTGATGGCAGAAATGATTTGACGTGTAATACATAATTCAGCAAATGCTTTAAAGCTAACCTCATGGTCTTTATTAAAATCGCGCGTTGCTTTATATAAACCAATCATACCTTCTTGTATAATATCTTCTTTATCAGCACCCATTAAAAAATAGGACCTAGCTTTAGATCGAACAAAATTTTTATATCGTTGTACAATATAATCAGTAGCATAATGATTGTTTTCACGTTGATAAATAGTAACAATTTCTTCATCCGTTAATGAGGAAAAACGTTCAAACTCAGCTACTGTTTCTGTTTCATATGACATAGGATTCCTCCTGTGACTCTGTACTAGGAATGATATTTAATAGTATACACTATCTCTGTAAAAAAGTACATATTTACATTTGACTTTCACAAGATATATCTATATAATTATAAGACAATAACATATGGGGACGTAAAGGTTTCGACAGGTATGGGTGTATCTTAGAAAGCGAGCTGGTGTCTCACTCGACCATAAATCAGTGAACCTTAAATTAAACGCAGAAGAAAATTTTGCATTAGCTGCATAAGCTACGTCACACCTTCTCTCGCCCGTGGAGAGGGATGTGGCGTCAAACTACGGGTTAGCTAGTTCTATCCGCTCAATTAGAGCTAGTTAAATCTCATGAGCTAGGATAGCTTAGGTTGTTGGTGTCCAAACACTATCCGAAATTTAAAACATCAACTGCGCTCGGAGAGGTCTAGGGGGCAACATGTTTGGACAGGGGTTCGACTCCCCTCGTCTCCACCACAATAC
>CAUQZV010000080.1:0-4441 GCA_963522415.1 uncultured Veillonella sp.
CTATTATTCCAACGAGGAATACATGTAGAGGATAGGCATTTCGATGTCACAGATATTCACGGAGATAGAATTGGTGAAGATGAGGATATCATGCAATTCACAATTGAAATCACCTATATGGATACAACTGGAGTTCTTGAAGAAAAAGCTGCGAATGGAGAAGCAATGGATACCGTTCAAGTTAGATATGAAGTAGAAACCGAGGAGGGAAGAAAATGGCAAAATTAGGAATGCCTAGTGTAGTTGTCAAATTTGTGGAAGCGGGAATTGAGGCAATCCAACGTTCACAACGTGGTATTGTTGGTTTAATTCTTGAGGATACAAAAATATCTATCACTAAATTAGGGCAGAAGACAGATCAACATGAAGCCTTGAAGAATCCATTCATCGTATATACAGTGGATGATATTCCAGGTGAATTAAGTGAAAAAAACAAAGATTACATTTTGAAAGCATTAAAAGGATACAACAAGCCTCCATTGAAAATTGTTGTATATATGATGGAAACTGTACAAGGTGGTGGCGCAGATAAATTCCAAGACCCATTAAAAGTAATGCTTACGGAACGATTCGATTATTTGGCAATTCCAACTATCGAAACAGCTCAGTTAGAATACTTAGGAACATGGGTTAAAACAGCACGAGAAAACAAATTTAAAAAGATTAAAGTAGTATTACCAAATCACCCTGGAGATTATGAAGGGGTCGTAAACTTTGCTAACACAAAAGTGGTAACAGCTGACAGAGAGTATAAGCCAGCAGAATATACGGCACGCATTGCGGGTTTAATTGCTGGAACCAATATGACACAATCAGCAACCTACGCACCATTAAATGAAGTCATTGATTGTGATCGTTACACACAAGACGAAATGAACCAAATGGTCAATGAGGGTAAATTCTTTATTTGGTTTGACGGTGAGAAATTTAAAATGAGCCGTGCCGTTAACTCTTTAGTGACTACGAGCCAAGGCAAGTTAGAAGGATTCCAAACGATGAAAATCGTAGACATCATGGATATGATGTACGATGACATTAAGAAGACAGCAGAAGATTCATACATTGGCAAATACACCAACGATTATGAAAACAAATGCTTATTGATTTCTGCAATTATGGGATACTTTAAGCAACTAGAAAATGAACGATTACTTCAAAAAGGATACAGCACATGTGAAATTGATACGGAAGCGGTTCGCACATATCAATTATCCCATGGCTTGTATACTAAAGAAGAATTGGCGAAAATGTCCGATGATGAAGTGAAACGATTGGATACGAAGAAAATTGTATTCTTAAAAGCAAAAGTAAGACCATTAGATGCAATGGAAGATATTCAATTGCCTATTTCTATTTAATAAGGAGGGACTATGAAGAATTTTGCGCCACAACAGGTCATGACAGGTTCCCATGGCCAAGTTTGGATTGACGGGGATTTGGTAGCGGAAGTCACAGCCTTTAAAGCTGTTATCAAATTATCAAAAGAAGAAGTAAAAAAAGCTAAAACAATGTCGAAGCAGTACAAATATGTGGGATATGAAGGAACTGGCAACATTACAATGAACAAAGTATCCTCTTTATTAATTAAAAAGTGTGCTGATAACATCAAGAAGGGTCGTGCTACAGTATGTCACGTAGTGGCACAATTGGATGACCCTGATGCGGTTGGAGTGGAAACAATTAGTATTTATGATGTGACATTTGATTCACTCATATTAGCTAACTGGAAAGTAGGTAGCATTATTGAGGAATCCGTAGATTTCACATTCACAGATTTTGAAGTAATTGATATGGCAACAGGAGAATAGACATGAGCTTATTAGAAAAATTATTATCCGCAGATATTGGAGTTATCACAACGGAAGCTAAAGCAGAATTAGAGGTGCCACGTTTAACACAATTATTGGGCGAACCATTTATTGTCGAATTAAAAGAATTACCATTCCAACAAATTGAGGAAGCGCGTAATTTTGCGACTACTGGTAAGGGAAAACATAAAGTGGTAGATAATGGAGAGTTCACATGTATCGTATTATCTAAAACGATTTTGACACCAGATTTAAGTGACCGTGATTTACACCAAAAATTTGGAGTTACCAATAAGTTGGACTGCATCAAAAAGTTATTCAAGCCAGGCGAGATTGACTTATTGGCAACAAAAGTATTTGAGTTATCTGGCTACAGTGATGAAGCGGTCAAGGATATTGTTGAAGAAGCAAAAAACGAATAACATCCGATGGTGATATGAACTTGGCATTTTATTTATTTGCCAATCATCATATGAAACCGTCGGATGTATTTAAAATGGGGCATGGGGAAAAAACAATTCTTCGTGCCTTTGTTGATGAAGAAATCCGATTATACGAGGAGGCACGGAAACAAAATGAGTAAAGTAATAGATTTAGTCATGCGCCTGCAAGACGGTGTAACATCCGTGCTTTCAGGTATTAATGCCCGTATGCAAGATACAGCAGTAGCTGCTAATGGAGCAGGTAGACGCGTACAAAAAGTCGGTGAAGGTATTTCAGGCATTGGGGACAAACTAATGCCTGTAAGTGCTGCTATTGTTGGCGCTGGAGCGGCTGCAGTACATGCCTTTGTAGGCTTTGATAGTGCTGTTACCTCAGCAGGAGCGAAGGCAGGTGCTACCGCAGAGGAAGTAGAACGATTGCGTGAAGTTGCCAAAGGCTTAGGTGCTGACTTTCCAATTAGTGCCACAGAGGCAGCTGTTGCAATGGATGGTTTAGCCGCTAGTGGTATGAATGTAAACCAAATCATGGGGACCCTACCGTCAATTGTGGAAGCATCAGTGGCATCGGGAGAATCATTAGAGGTCACATCTAATGTTGTTGCTGGAGCCTTGAATACATGGGGGCTTATGACGGGCAATGTAGCAGATAACTCACAACGCATGGCGGATGTCATTCAGATGGCGGCGAATAAGTCGAAACTTGGCATGGCAGATTTCGGAGTAGCGATGCAATATGCAGGTGCTCCAGCTGCTGCACTAGGCATTCAAGTAGAAGAGTTAGCCACATCGATGGCCATTATGTCGAATAATAATATAGAAGCGAGTACGAGTGGTCGTTCCTTACGGATGATGTTAAGCAGATTAGTAGACCCACCTAAAGAGGCAAGTGAAGCGCTTGCCAAGTTAGGAGTTAGCGCCGTTGACAGTACTGGTAAATTCGTTGGATTAGGGAATGTGTATGATCAATTGCGTTCAAAAATGCAAGGATTGACCGAGGCAGAGAAATTTAAACTAGCTGGAGATATTGCTGGTACAGAATCAGCATCTGCATTATTAGCGGTACTAAATACTAGTACGGAAGATTACAATGAATTGCGACAAGCGATGGATGAAGCAAGCGGTTCATCTAAAAAGCAAGCTGATTTAATGAAGCAAACTCTGTTAGGCACATTTAAGGACTTAGCTAGCAAGGTAGAAGCATTAGGAATCGCATTTGCTGAGGTACTACAGCCTAAGATAAAAAGTGTAGCAAATACTTTAGGCGAATTAGCTACATGGTTTAAAAATTTGAACCCAACGGTGAAAGATATGATTATCAATATTGGACTAAGCGTTGTAGGATTTACGGCGCTTACAAAAATATTGGGACCAGTAGTAAGCGGTGTAGGAAGTCTAATGCGTGTGTATGGAGATATTGGCAAGGTATTGGCAGGTTCTCCAATTCAAAACAAATTGTTAGAGGTATCCATTCACGGTATAACTAAGGCTTACAACCTATTAGGTAGTGTTGCGGGAAGAGTAATACCATGGATTGCTAGAATGTTACCAATGGCATTCACAGGACCTGTAGGGTTGGCAGTGGGAGCCATTGCATTGATTGGGATTGCCATTTGGAAAAATTGGGATACTGTACGCCCCGTGTTGGAATCATTTGGTAGAGGATTCATGGGGTTAGCTAGATATGTAGGCGATGTGGTGGCTAAAATATGGACACACTTACAACCATTCATTACGAAACTTGCTGAAACATTTGGGAGAGGCATAGACCGACTTATGGCATCTTTACAAAGAATCGGAAAAGTATTGTCCCCCGTGTTAGATTTCATCATGTATACGGTAGGTGCCATTGCTGCCGTAATTATTGGCGGTCCATTAGCTGTGGCCATAGGACATTTAGTGATTGGGTTTAATCTTGCCGTTGCGGCGATTGAAGGAATCCTTACAGGGTTAGTGGTTGTCATTACAGGCATTATAGACGGGATTTCACAAATATTGAGTGGAATCATCGACTTTATCACAGGAGTATTTACTGGTAATTGGGCATTAGCATGGAGCGGAGTTGTAGGAGTATTTTCAGGAATTATTACAGGAATCACAGGTATTTTAGATGGAGTAATTGAAGGAATTAGAGCTTCTATCAATAGTTTAATTTCATCTATCAACGGCATTTCATTCACAACACCAGATTGG
>CAUQZV010000081.1:0-4358 GCA_963522415.1 uncultured Veillonella sp.
GTTATTAGTATAGGAGGTATTGTATGCAAGTATTACAAAACTGGAAATTACATGCATTGGCTCTTGTGATCACCATCATTGCAGAAATGATTGGAATCCAACGATTTGGAGCTGTGGTATTCTTACCGCTTCTCTACGCTTTGATTATGGGTTTGTTTGTATCCATTCCATCATTCAAAATTTTAACGGTGGAAACCATGGAAAAATCGGCGGATTACCTTGGGATTGCAGTGATGCTCTTAATGGTGAAAGTAGGCTTAGGGATTGGCCCTAATTTAGAAATTTTGTCTACCGCTGGATTGGCTCTTATGCTACAAGAGTTAGGTCATTTCTTTGGTACGATTTTATTCGGGTTGCCAGTGGCATTATTAGTAGGAATGCGCCGTGAAGCGGTAGGTGCTTGTTACTCTGTAGACCGGGAACCTAATGTAGCGATTATCATCGATAAATTCGGCTTTAGCTCTCCTGAAGGCCGTGGCGTTATGGGCATGTATATTTGTGGCGTGTTGATTGGTGCTATGTGGGCGTCTGTACTAGCAGGATTTTTTGCTCAAATGGGCTGGTTCCATCCACTGGCCTTGGCTATGGGTGCGGGTGTAGGTAGTGCTAGTATGATGGCTGCTTCTACTGCTCCTATCATTGCAGTATATCCAGAATATGAAGCTCAAATTGCAGCTTTAGCAGGGGCAGCGAATTTGCTGACTACTGTACTAGGCGTTTACTTTGGTATTTTCGTATCTTTGCCTGTGATGGAAAAAACATATAATTTCTTTACAGGTCGTACACGTGAACAAGACTTGGCAGAGAAGGGACAATAAGATGACTATGAGTGAAAAAATTACACAATTTGTCATTGTTATATGCATTGCAGCTATTATGACTGCTCTGGGTAATATCATTGATGGCAAGCATCTATTGGGCCCAAGCCTTATAGGGATTTTTGTGATTGCTGGGTTAGCAATTATTGGTGCGATTATTTCCTATTTGCCATTAGCTAATCGATTCCCTATGGTCTTCTGGGTATCTTTAGTAGGTGTCATTGCCTCCTTGCCTATCATGCCAGGGCAAGCATGGATTATTGCACAAACAAAAGAAGTAACATTCTTGGCTACAACCACACCAGTGTTGGCATATGCAGGTCTTTCCTTAGGAAAAGATTTAGGCGCCTTCCGTCGTCTATCTTGGAGAATTATTCCAGTAGCGTTAGCGGTAACGGCAGGTACCTTTATTTGTGCTGCTGCAGTAGCTCATTTTGTATTACATATGCAAGGTGTGATTTAAATTTGAATATAACTATATAGGTTATAGTTGCACTTATTAAAAGAGAGTTGATGATTTCTTATCAACTCTCTTTTTGATTTCGTGGTACAATAGAGTTCAAGAGTTATACATAGATACCTTTTAGTAAAAGGTATTTTCATACAATGTAAAAGGAGACCGATTATGTTAACGAAAGAAGAAGTAAAACAACGTGTATGTGATGCCATTATGGCAGGTCAAGATCGATTGCGTGTATTAGCGAGTGCAATTATGGATGAACCAGAATTGGGTTATAAAGAGCATAAAACATCTCAAAAAGTACAAGATATGTTTACAGAGTTAGGAATTCCTTTTACGACTGGTCATGCGATTACAGGAGTAAAAGGTCGTTTGCAAGGAGGAAAATCTAAGAAGACGGTGGCCATGATTGGTGAATTGGATGCCATCGTATGTCACCGTCATCCAAAGGCAGATCCTATGACAGGCGCGGCCCATTGCTGTGGACATAATGTGCAAATTGCCAATTTATTTGCAGTCGCTATGGGCTTACAAGCGGAAGGTGTTATGGAAGCTCTTGGTGGGGATGTAGTTTTATTTGCTGTGCCAGCAGAAGAGATGATTGAAGTGGATTATCGCAATACATTGCGTGAAAAAGGGACAATCAAATACCTTGGGGGCAAACAACAACTTATCTATGAAGGAGCTTTTGATGATATCCATATGGCTATGCAAATGCATGTGGAAACAGCGGACACACCTACAGGAGAAATGAACTTAGGTAGAACCTCCAATGGATTTGTGGCAAAACTGATCGAATACCATGGTAAAATTGCCCATGCAGCAGCATCTCCTCACGAAGGAATTAACGCATTAAATGCAGCTTTGATGGGGGTGATGGGAGTCCATGCCATTCGCGAGACTTTCAAAGAGAGCGATTATTTCCGTTTCCATCCTATCATTAATCAAGGGGGAACCTTGGTCAACTGTGTACCGGATTATGTGCAAGTAGAAAGCTATGTACGAGCTTCTAATGTACAAGCGATTGTGGACGGCAATCAACGTGTCAATCGTGCCTTGAAAGCTGGTGGAGATGCAGTGGGTGCCACTTGTGTCATTCATGATTTACCGGGCTATTTACCGATGCGTGATAATCCTGATATGAACCAGTTATTACGTTCCAATTCTGAACCCCTATTCGGCACAGAGAATGTACGTCAACGAGTGCATATGACAGCAAGTACTGACATGGGTGATGTATCCCATTTAATGCCTGTTATTCACCCGTGGGTGGGATGTATTGAAGGGGTGCTCCATAGTGCGGAATATAATATTACTGTGCCAGATGTAGCCTATATTAAAACAGCTCAAGCGTTAGCCATGACGATTGTTGATTTGTTATATGATGAGGCACAGGTAGCAGAAGAAATTCTAGAAAACTTTGAAGCTCCGTTAACAAAAGAAACGTATATTGAATTGTTAGATTCCATTGCCAGTGGAAAATAGTAAAAATTCTCATATCTAAAATAGTCGATGTATGATATACTATATACAAAGAATAAAGATTATCCATTGGTTTAGAAAGGATGACGTAAATGAAACAATATGATGTAATCGTAATTGGTACTGGTGGTGCTAGCTTAGTAGCTGATGCAGCATTAAAAGCAGGTAAACGTGTAGCTGTTATTGAAAAAACAGGCTTTGGTGGCACTTGTTTAACACGTGGCTGTATTCCAACAAAAGTAATGGTTACGGCAGCAGATGTAGTACATGAAAGCCATGGTTGGAAAAAAATTGGTGTAGAAACTGCCACACCGACTCTTAACTGGGATGTAGTGAGTGAACGGGTTTGGAAAGCTATCAATAAAAGCAAAGGGGTCAAAGAGTTTTATGAAAGCTTTGATAATGCTGATGTATACCATGGAGCAGCTACATTTGTAAGCGACAAAGTATTATATGTAACATTACAAGATGGTGCAAAAACAGAAGAAATTACAGCACCTACTATTATCATTGGTACAGGCGGTCATTCTAAAGTGAACTATGTAGATGGCTTAGAAGAAGCAGGATACATTACCAGTGAGAAATTATTTGGCAATGAATATCCAAAAGTACCATATAAACGACTAGCTGTATTTGGTGGTGGTCCTATTGGTACAGAATTTGCTGGAGTTTTTGCCGCAGCAGGTACGGAAGTAACGTTAATCCAGCGCAATGTGCGTTTGTTGCCAAAAGAAGATGAAGCTATTTCTGCTCATATTTTAGAAGAAATGAAAGCCATTGGAGTGAACGTATTAACAGATACTGTATGTGATAATGTACGTGTGGATAATGGTGATAAAGTAATCACTGTGAAAAACCGTACTACAGGTGAAGTATCTGAAATCCGTGTAGATGAAATTTTGGTGGCTACTGGGATTGCTCCGTCTGTAGAAGATTTGCACCTAGAAAATACTCATATTGAACAATTACCAGGTGGATGGATTAAAACCAATGAATTTTTAGAAACATCTGTAGAAGGTGTGTATGCATTAGGTGATGTGAATGGCAATGCAGCCTTCCGTCATCGTGCCAACTATGAAGGAGATATTATCTCTCATAATTTATATCGTGCTACATCTCCAACAGACTATCGTTGGGCACGCTATGATTTGATTCCTATGGTGACGTTCACGTATCCAGAAGTAGGTCGTATTGGTATGACAGAAGCGGAAGCTAAAGAAGCTGGTTATGATGTAGGGGTTGGTATCAACCATTATTCTAACTCTGCCAAAGGCATGGCTCTTGGTATTGACAAAGGCGATGTACATGATGGGTTTATCAAAGTGGTAGTAGATAAGGCTACGAATCGTCTATTAGGGGCTCATATCGTGGGACCACAAGCATCGATCTTGTTCCAACCATATGTACATTTAATGAATAGTGGTGAAGTGAAATTAGTTCCTGTTCATGAAGAAATCGGTTCTACTACAACAAAAGAATTACGTGCACAAGGTTTGACACGGTACTTGGATCCACAATCTGTTATCTCCATTGGCGAGGCTATGGCTCCACATCCAACATTGTCAGAAGTGTCTATGTGGACGCAAGTGTTCTACGAA
>CAUQZV010000082.1:0-4352 GCA_963522415.1 uncultured Veillonella sp.
CCCTAGCAACTGAAAATTATTTTTATTTACTGTATACTAAACACATAAAAGGAATTGGCTCCCCTGAGAGTACGCTCCCTATACTTTATTACGCTAGACCTATGGTATCTATATTTGTAGCAATGTCTGTATTCTTTCAGCAACTTTCTGTCAAAAAGTATCTGCAAATGATGATACCATAACAATGATTATACTAGGATTAGACACAGAAAGGATACGCACATGGACACAATGAAACAAGCTCTTGGGCTTACAGGCAATGACAGAATGGAAGTTATGATCGATATTAAAGACCGCTTTCTCGGTGGCACCTTAGATTTAGAAACAGCTCGTACGTTATTGAAAGAAAAAATCGGCACGTGCACCCCTGATGAATTTGCCTATGGTGAACAACAATTGAAAGGTTCTTATACTGACGAAGAAATCACCCATCGTATGGATGACTTATTAGAATTATTTGATGGTATTTTAATTCGTGCGAACAATGAATATCCTGAACATCATCCATTGACAGTGTACCTCAATGAAATCAATGCCATGGAACAACAGTTGACGGAAATGGAAGCTTTGTTACAAGCACCTCACTTCATTCTCAATCCTTGGCTTGGTGTATATGATGCCCTCACTACTTGGCGCATCCATTTGGCTCGCAAACAAAATCAATTATATCCAGTCCTAGAACGCTACGGTTTCGACCGCCCTACGAAAATCATGTGGACTTTCGACGATGCTGTTCGTGATGCCATCTCTGAAAGTAAACAACTCCTAGAATCTGGGAAAGAATCTGAATTTTTAGCTAAACAAGCAGACGTCATCGATATTATCCGTGACCTCAATAACAAAGAAAAAGAAGTACTAATCCCAACAGCATGGAAGTTATTACAAGACAGTGACTTCATTACTATGAGCCAAGGCGATCATGAAATTGGATTTGCTTTCATCGCCCCTCCTCCATTTTATAAAGGCCGCCCTGATGCAGAACCTAAGAACCTTGGAGAGGCATCTGCAAATGTGGGTCATGTCACAACACAACATAATCATGCCGATATGGAAAATCATGAAAACACCCAATTAGGTGGTACTGGTAACCCTACCGCTCTTTTACAAGAGTTAGCACAATTAGTGGGCAAGTATGGCATTAACGGAAGCCCTGAACAAACTCATGATTTAGCAGTAGGCTCCTTAACGATTGAACAAATTAAATTAATCTTTAAATTCTTACCTGTAGATATTACCTTTGTCGATGAAAACGATTTGGTTCGTTTCTATAATGATACAAAGCACCGCATCTTCCCTCGCAGTTCTAATATCATTGGTCGTGTGGTACAAAACTGTCATCCAAAGAAAAGTTTACCATTAGTACAAGAAATTATCGATTCTTTCAAAGCTGGTAGACAAGATTACACTGAAATGTGGATTAACAAGCCGGACCTATTCATTCATATTGAATACATCGCTGTACGCAATGAAGAAGGTCAATTTAAAGGCATCTTAGAAATGGTTCAAGATTGTACGCATATTCGCAGTCTAAGTGGTTCTCGTAAAGAACTGATTTGGGAAGGATCTGATTCTGCGTACCATGCCGTAGACCACATCGATTACAAGCGTGCACGCCAAGAGGATAGTACAACTAACACAACTAAACAAGGTACGGTGCAAGAAAGCACACCACAATCTACTGTCTATGAAAATGACCTAGGATTAACTGGTGATACTAAACTGTTTCCTCTATTCGATGTAATCCCGGGCCTAAAAGATCATATGATTCATATCAATCCAAACTTTAAAATGCTAAATTCTCCACTCGCTAAATTAATGAAACATAAAGCTACTTTATCCATGGTGGCAGAACGTGGTGAGATGACATTAGATGCATTAATCCAAGCTATTTTAGCTTTCAAGTATAAGAACCAATAGGATATTGGGGACTGTAAACAACATATACATTTTTACATGTTGCTACAGCCTCACTTATTAAAATATAAAAATAGAGGAAAGTTGATACTGTGTGTTCAACTTTCCTCTATTGTATTGGTAGGCTATTTTATTACAGCCCATTGTATTCTTACACCTATTCTTTTCATATGCTACTATACAATTCACCGACGGACCTATGTATTGTATAAAATAAAAAACAGACACAGTTTTATTACAAAACCATGTCTGTTTTTTTGATTACTCAATATCTTTATTTTTAATTTTTCCCAAGAATATTTCGATTCGTTTTACCGCTTCTTTAATATTCTGCAAGGAGTTAGAATAAGCTACACGAACAAAGCCTTCTCCACAGTCGCCAAAGGCATTACCAGGCACCACGGCAATACGTTGATCATAGAGTAGTTTTTCACAAAACTCTTCCGATGTCATGCCTGTGCTCTTAATGGACGGGAATACATAGAATGCCCCTTCTGGCTCGAATGTATGAAGCCCCATACGATTGAAAGCACTCACCAACAAGCGCCGACGCATATCGTATTCTTCACGCATGTATTGAATATCTTTGTCTCCGTTTTTTAAAGCCTCAATAGCTGCATATTGAGACATAGACGGCGCACTCATAATACCATATTGATGCATTTTCGTCATCTGCGCAATAATCGGTGCTGGACCTGTGGCAAACCCAAGGCGCCAACCCGTCATGGCATAGGCTTTGGAAAACCCATTAATTAAGATTGTCCGCTCTTGCATACCTGGTATAGATACAATGGATACATGTGGTTCATCACCATAGGTAAGTTCACTGTATAACTCATCGGATAAAATGAACAAATCATGCTTGATAACCACTTTTGCAATCGCTTCCAAATGCTCACGGCGTAGTACCGCCCCCGTTGGATTATTAGGGAACGGTAATACTAACAGCTTCGTCTTTTCTGTCACAGCCGCTTCAATCGCCTCTGGAGTCAACCGAAACTCATCTTCTTCTTTCGTAATAATCTGCACTGGCTTTGCATTACACAATTCTGCTAATGGCGTATAGCACACAAAGCTCGGCACAGGAATCAACACTTCATCCCCTGGGTTGAGTAAGGTACGACAGGTTAAGTCAATGGCCTCCGAACCACCTACGGTTACAATCACTTCCGTAGTTGGATCATAAGACACATGATACTTTCGTTCTAACCAGTTAGAAATTTCTTCCCGTAATTCCATAAAACCACGATTAGGAGAATACCAAGTTTTCCCCTTTTCTAATGTGTTAATCCCTTCTTCACGTATATGATAGGGCGTAGCAAAGTCTGGTTCACCAATACTAAGGGAAATGACATTATCTAATTCATTAGCAATTTCAAAAAAACGTCGAATCCCCGATGGTTTCACAGCTTTGATTTCAGAATTTAAATAGTTGTCATAATTAATCATCGAATACATTTCTCCGATCTTCACGAACTCCACCCGTGTGGAACACAATATTGTTATCTTTATAACGTGTTAAGATAAAGTTTGTTGTAGTGGACAGCACAGAGTCTAATGTAGATAGACGACGAGATACGAATAAAGCAATATCACGCATGCTAGCCCCTTCCACGATAACCGTTAAATCATAGCTACCAGACATAAGGTATACACCTTGTACTTCTGGAAATTCCATAATTCGTTCTGCTACTTTATCAAAGCCTTGATCTGGAGCAGGAGTCACGCCTAATTGGATAAGAGCAGTAGATTTATTTTGGTCTACTTGTTCCCAATCAATGACTGCTTGGTACCGTTTAATAATACCAGACTCCTCGAAGGCTTGAATACGACTTGCCACATGTGCTTCTTCACTATTGAGCATAATAGCGAGGTCGGCGGCCGACATGGAGGCGTCTTCATCTAATAAACGTAATAAACGATGATCCAATGTGTCTAATTGTACTGTCATAAGGGAGACTCCTTTCTTATGATTCACATCTATGTTTTATAAACGATAGCATTGTACATATATTCTCAATGCTTATCTTTTTATTATAGTCAGTTTCTCTGAAAGTCGCAATACGTTATGTTACACCTACATAATTTAATTACAAGATAGTCTGCTCGAAGCAAGTCTATACTGATAATCGAACTAGAGATACAACATATCCCCTCATATTAATATTTCTTTCATACAGTTTCTAACTTCATGGATAGTTACACTCTAAAAAAATTTTATATCCTCTCTTTCCTCTCCTTATCTCCTGAAGTGTACCAAATTGATTTATATAATACGCTCATATCCCCATTCTTGCCTACTCGTTTCTCCTGTTTACCTATTTGTAGATTGTTAACTTAGTTAAGATCTATAGAAAATATTTATATAACCTTTACAAGATTTGCAATTAGGTATATCCTATAGAACGTATTACAAAAGGAGGAGTTATCCATGAATG
>CAUQZV010000083.1:0-4262 GCA_963522415.1 uncultured Veillonella sp.
CATGGTCATGCTATGGGATTCAACTACAATGGTAAATTGCGCTCTGCTGAATTGTTATTGAATGAAGATGGCAGTGTCACACAAATTCGTCGAGCAGAAACACTAGATGATTATTTTGCTACATTAGATTTTTCTAATTTATAAGTAGAAAATATATAGGGTCGACGCTTACGATAGTTATTTAGGCTAATATAGACATATGCTTTAGTTACTTCTGAGACATTGTTATACATCTCAGAGCAATAGAGTATATGTCTATTTATATATAATTAGCATTCAATCGTGAGGGGCAATCTGTTAGAGTTGGTATACAATCGTGCAGGATAAAATTGCAAGTCTATATTTATAGAAATCCAGTGTAGTTATATGGAGAGAGTAAAATGCTTTATATCCCTAAAAAAATATAGGAATAGTATTTACAATGTTGAGAAAATTCAGTATAATAAATATTGTTGAGTCTCTTGGTAGAGAATTAAAATTTCAATATACTATAAATGAATAGGTGATATATAAAATTATCATCAATATCATAGTAAAATAGTAGAAATTAGCTTGCGGTTCCAGTCTATACACGGTATAATACAGATAGTATATTTACTATTTTAGATGTAAGCCAAAGTGGCGTTCTCATACTATGAATATGACAGCGGATTACACTTTGGTGGAATCCGTTTTTTTACGGCATTCGATACAATCTAAGACCTAACTAGTCTTCTTTTTTATATAGTAGCTTATTTGATAAGGAGTGACATACGTGGCAGAATTACTTCGCGTAGACAATGTACGTGCCTCTATTGAAGAGAAAGAAATCTTAAAGGGCATCAATTTAACAATTAATAAAGGTGAAATCCATGTAGTAATGGGCACAAATGGTGCTGGTAAATCTACATTGGCCAATGTAATCATGGGCAATCCTGCTTATGAAGTAACAGAAGGTTCCATCGTATTTGATGGTGAGAATATCACGGAAGAAGCTGTAAATGATCGTGCAAAAAAAGGCATTTTTATGTCTTTCCAACATCCGATTTCTGTGCCTGGTATCACAGTAGAAAACTTCATTCGTACAGCTAAAAATACAATCACTGGTGAAAATGTACGTGCTTTAGTATTCAAAAAAGAATTGAAAGCAAAAATGGAAGAATTATCTTTCGATACTTCTTACGCTAACCGTTATGTGAACGAAGGTTTCTCCGGTGGTGAAAGAAAGAAAAATGAAATTCTTCAAATGTCTATTTTAAATCCTAAATTGGCTATCCTTGATGAAACTGATTCCGGTCTTGACGTAGATGCTGTTCGTATCGTATCTGAAGGTGTAAACCGTTTCCATAATGAAGAGAATGCGGTACTAATCATCACTCACCATAATCAAATTCTTCAAAAATTAAATCCAAACTATGTACACATCTTAATCGATGGCCGTATTGTAAAAACTGATGGCCCTGAACTCGTTCGTGAAATCGAAGAAAAAGGCTACGACGCATATAAAAATTTAGTATAGGAGGATTTCATGGAAGCGAGAAAGAAAACTCAAATTGAGGAGATGGATCGCGGCGTCTATGACATTCGTAATGAATTTGAATTCTCCTATAAATCAGAAGCTGGTTTAACAGAAGATATCATTCGTGAAATGTGGGCGAACAAAAACGAACCACAATGGATGTTAGATTTCCGTTTGAAATCCCTTGAAATTTACAATCAATTAGATGTTCCTAATTGGGTACCTGATATTAGTGCTTTAAATATGGCTGATATCGTTACTTATGTAAAGCCTAAAATTGATATGAAAGAAGACTGGAACGAAGTTCCAGAAGATATTAAAGAGACATTTGACCGTCTGGGTATACAAGAAGCTGAAAAAACTTCTTTGGCTGGTGTAGGCGCTCAATATGACTCTGAGGTTGTATATCACAGTATTCAAGAAGACTTGATTCGTCAAGGCGTTGTATATACTGATATGCAGACAGCACTACACGAACATGAGGATATTGTAAAACAATATTTCATGACATTAGTGCCACCTACAGATCATAAATTTGCAGCTTTACATGGTGCAGTATGGTCTGGCGGTTCCTTTGTGTATGTACCAAAAGGAGTGACTGTAGATATTCCATTGCAGTCCTACTTCCGTTTGAATGCACCAGGCGCAGGCCAGTTTGAACATACTTTGATTATTGTAGAAGAAGGCGCGAAAGCACACTTTATTGAAGGTTGTTCTGCACCAAAATACAATGTAGCTAACTTACATGCTGGTTGTGTTGAGTTATTCGTAAAAGATAATGCTACATTACGTTATTCTACTATCGAAAACTGGTCTAAAAACATGTACAACTTGAATACAAAACGTAGTCGAGTTGGTAAAAATGGTACAATCGAGTGGGTATCTGGATCCTTCGGATCTGCGGTATCTTGCTTATATCCAATGAGTATCTTGGCTGGTGAAGGCGCGCATTGTGAATTCACAGGCGTTACATTTGCTGGGGAAGGACAATATTTAGATACAGGGGCAAAAGTTATTCATGCCGCACCACATACAACAAGTAATGTTAACTCTAAATCTATTTCTAAGAGTGGTGGTACAGCGATTTACCGTGGTGTCTTGAACATCGGTAAAAATGCAGACCATTCTAAAGCGACAGTATCTTGTGAGTCCTTAATGTTAGACCAAGAGTCTCAATCCGATACCATTCCATCTATTACGATTGAAAATGATAATGTCGATTTAGGGCACGAAGCAAAAATTGGCCGTATTTCCGATGAAGCGATTTTCTACTTAATGACTCGTGGTATTAGCGAAGAAGAAGCAAGAGCAATGCTTGTACGTGGTTTCGTAGAACCAATTTCTAAAGAATTACCATTAGAATATGCTGTAGAAATGAATAATTTGATTACCTTAGAACTTGAAGGTTCTATCGGATAGGAGGTTAGAATGAGCAACACATTACATTTTAATGAATTGCCTAGACCGACTTTCCGTTGGTTAAAGGTAAATCATACAGAAGGCAATGTATGGGCTGGTACAGAACGTGCTACAGTGACAGTTGAAGGGTCCAAGCACATTGTAACAGATATTACAAATAAAGAACTATTAGAATCTTCTTATGAAGGCGTCCATGCTGGTGCGTTGCGCGATGCATCTCATCACTTTACACATGGCTATCACATTCAAGTGCCAGCTGGTGCAAAGGAAGCATTGACCATAGTTCTTGATGTACAAGGTGCTGTCAGTGAAAGAACACGCTTACAAATCGAAGCTGAAAAAGACTCTACTTTAGAGTTAACGCTTTACTTGAAAGGCGAAGCTACTGATGGTCATGTGGGATTACTTTCAGAAATCGTGTCTCACACAGGAGCCTCTGTGGTGTTCAAAAAAGTTCAATTGCTAACTGGTAAGGTGCAACAATTTGAACATCGTTATACACGAGTAGAAGAGTCTGGTCATGTAGAATTCATCAATATTGAGTTGGGTGGTTCTGAAAACTTTTTGAATTATCAAGAAGATTTAGTAGGAGACTACGCAGAAGTAGAACATGATTTAGGCTACTGCGGTACAGGTACGCAAGTATTTGATATCGCCATGTTGATGAAACATATCGGTAGAAAAACAATCAGTAATATTAATAACTTAGGTGCATTGAATGGTTCTTCTAAAAAATCATTCCGTGGTACCTTAGATTTCTTGCGTGGTAGTATTGCATCAGAAGGTGCAGAAGAAGATACATGCTTATTATTAACTCCACAAGTTAAATCTATCTCTTTACCATTGTTATTATGCAAAGAAGATAATGTATCTGGTAATCACGCATCTAGTGCTGGTCAATTAGACCAAGCAAAATTATTCTATTTAATGAGCCGTGGTTTTAACGAAGAGGAAGCAAAACATATCATCGTAGAATCCATGTTACGACCATTGATTGATCGTATTGGCAATGAAGAAATGGAAGAAACTGCCTTAGCAGTACTACGACAAAAAATATAGTTGAGAGGGATAGTATGAAACCAATAGCAGAGGCATATAAAGATTTTCCAATTTTAACAAGAACTCATCGTGGTAAACGCATTGCTTACTTAGATAGTGGTGCCACTACACAAATTCCAGTGCCTGTAATGAAAGCATTAGAAACGCATATGGCAAATCACAATGGGAACCCCCATCGTGGGGCCCATGTGCTTGCTATGGAGGCATCCGAGGCCTATGAAGGTACTCGTGATGTGGTGCAACGATTCATTAATGCTCGTAAACGCGAAGAAATTATCTTCACTCG
>CAUQZV010000084.1:0-4240 GCA_963522415.1 uncultured Veillonella sp.
CGACTGTTGACGCATCGTGATGTATTGGGCTCGTTGATGGGGCTTGGTATTGATCGTACTCATTTTGGGGATATTATCGTCACTAGTGGCGGTGCTCAGGTGATTGTCGATGAGACGATAGCAGATTTTGTCATTCAAAATTTCACAAAAATTGCTATGGTTACTGTAACAGTATCCCGGATGGAATTGAGTGAATTACAACCGAAAGAAGAAAAAATAAAAGAAGTACGAACTACTGTAGCTTCCATGCGTTTGGATTCCATAGCTTCTTCTGGATTTAGTACATCTCGTACAAAAGTAGTAGAAGCCATCAAAGCAGGATTAGTGCAAGTGAATTGGCAACCTGCAAAAGGACCAGCGCAAGAAGTAAAAGAAGGGGATGTTATCTCTCTTCGTGGCAGAGGTCGTATGCAAATAGAAAGTATTACAGGTACGTCTAAAAAAGGACGTATTGGAGTACATCTGAAACGATTTATGTAAGGAGGCTGATCCTATGTTAACACCAATGGATATTCATAATAAAGAGTTTGGAAAAAGTATTCGTGGCTTTGACTGCGATGAAGTAAACGAGTTCTTGAATGAAGTGGTACAAGCCTATGAAATCTTGTATCGTGAAAACCGTGAAATGACTGATAAAGTAGAGCAAATGGAAAAACGGTTGAATCAATATGAATCAACGGAAGAAACTATGCGTAATACATTGGTACTGGCTCAAGAAACTGGTGAAAACGTAAAAGAGGCAGCTCGTAAAGAGGCTGATATAATTCTACAAAATGCAGAGCAACAACGTAAATTAATCTTAGAAGATGCGAATCGTGCGTTGCGAGAAGCAGAAGCTAAATATGCTACCATTGCGAATGAAATGGCCGTGTTCCGTGCAAAAGTAGAATCAATTTTAACAGCGCAATTACAATTATTAGATGGTATTGCTTTACAGGACATCACACCTGTAGAGACTGAAACAGAAGTATAAGGTGAATTTCGGCTTGATTATTCAAGCCGTTTTTGCCATTGTAAGAGATATATAAGGATAGTAGGATGATTACTGTTGGACTTTCACTCAAGGATAGACCTTGCCTAGTTGTAGGCGGCGGAGCGGTGGCCTTACGGCGTATTAAAAAATTAATAGACGAAGAGGCATCTATTATGGTGGTCAGTCCTGATGTGCTGCCTGACATTGCAAGATACCATGAAACAGGTGCATTACAATGGGTAGCAGAGCTGTATCGCTCAGAATACATGGTAGGCCAACAGTTTGTCATCGTCGCTACAGATCGTCCAGATGTGAATGCTCAGGTCATGGAAGATGCTCAAGAAGTACAAGCTTTCATTAATCGTGCCGATGTGAAAGATGATTCTACTTGGGTATTCGGCAGTACTACGGAGATTGGTGATTTAGAGATTTCTATATTTACCAATCAAGTGAGCCCACGAGTGAGTCGCTTGCTTAGACAGGATATAGAAAGAAGATATGGCATATTAGCCGAGTGGCTACCTCAGATTCGTCTATGGAGACAAGAATTACAGCATATATTAGATACGCCAAAAGAACGAGAGCAGTTCTGGCGTACAAATTTAGGAGAATCGGAGTTTATACAAATAGTAGAGGGTCAAGGAGACTCAGTGAAGGAGAATATTGTACATGCAATTAGTCGTATTAGGTCTCAATCATAGAAGTGCACCTGTAGATGTACGAGAGAAATTTTCTTTTTCCAAAGAAGCTCTCGATCATGCTATGGATCACATCTATGCTCATGAAGAAGTAGAGGAGTGCGTCCTTTTATCGACGTGTAACCGCACAGAACTCTATGTCGTCCTAAATGACATGGAGAATGTAAAAGAATATATGATACGTTTACTACTGCATCTGAAAGGTGAAGAAACAGTAGACGTAGATGAGAAATGGTTTTTCCTTTATGAAGGGAAAGCATGTATTTCTCATTTATTTAGAGTGGCATCTAGTTTAGATTCTCTTGTGTTAGGAGAAGGTCAAATTTTGAGTCAATTAAAAATGGCTTATATTTCTTCCTATAGTAAGGGATTAACAGCGTCTGTATTTAATATTATTTTCCAAAAAGCCATTGCTGTAGGGAAACGTGTGCGTACAATGACGGGAATTGCAAATACGCCCGTATCTGTTAGTTATACAGCAGTCAATTTAGCGGAAGATAGTTTAGAGATTCCTATCAGTGAGGCAAAGGTTCTCATTTTGGGAGCTGGTCAAATGAGTGAGCTCACAGCTCGTCATTTACAAGCTAAAGGGGTAAAGAGTATTTTCGTGTCCAACCGGACGTTCAAAACAGCGGAAGAATTGGCAACCCAATTTAATGGTAAGGCTGTGGTTTTTGATCATTTCGTAGAAGAAGCCAAAACAGCAGATATTATTATTACATCTACCGGTGCACCGCATTATGTGATTGAGCGGGAAGAAGCGGAAGAAATTATGGATGGTCGAGATGGTAAGTCGATTGTCATGATCGATATTGCCGTACCTCGTGACATCAATCCAGATGTAACAGAAATTCCAGGGGTGTATTTGTTTAACATTGATGCATTGGAAAGTGTAGTAGAAGCAAACAAGCACCAACGAGAAGAAGAAGCTAAAAAAGCAGAGCCTATCTTAGAAGAAGCCTTACAAGAAATTGAAGAAAAATTACAATATCTATCGGTTCGGCCTATTATGGTCTTGCTTAGTGAAAAAGCAGAAGCCATTCGTAAACGTGAAGTGCATCGCGCGATGGCAAAATTACCTAATGCTACAGAGCTAGAACGTAAGATTATTAGCAATATGTCCCGCATGTTGGTACGTAAATTATTGCGTGATCCAATGATTCATTTTGGTGAAATTGCGGGTAAAGAGGAAGAACGAGATTATTGGAAGTTATTCCAAGATATGTTTGCTTTGGAAGTGGAGGACGACACACTATGAGAGACACAATTCGTATAGGCACCCGTAGTAGTGCTCTTGCTTTATGGCAAGCCAACTATGTAGCAGATACATTGCGCAAACATTACCCACAATACAAGGTGGAGTTAGTTCATCACAGTACGAAAGGGGATCGTATTTTAGAAAAACCATTGGCTGAAATTGGTGGCAAAGGTTTATTCACAGAAGAGCTAGAAGCATCCATGCGTGATGGTAGCATCGATTTGGCTGTACACAGCTTGAAAGATATGCCTACAGAATTGCCAGAAGATTTGGTACTAGGCGCTATTACAGAGCGTGAAACACCATGTGATGCTTTGGTATCACCAAAATATAAAACACTGGATCAACTGCCACAAGGTGCTAAGGTAGGAACCAGTAGCTTACGCCGTCAAGCACAATTGTTGAATCAACGACCTGATTTGCAGATTTCTGTACTTCGTGGGAATGTGCAAACACGTTTGAATAAATTAGAAACAGAAAACTTTGATGCCATTGTATTAGCAGAGGCTGGTTTAAAACGATTGGGTTTGGAGTCTGTTATTACACAGACTTTCACCAGCGATGAAATCATCCCTGCTGTAGGGCAAGGGGCATTGGGCATTGAATGTCGCAAGGATGATGCAGAAATGCTAGATATGTTATCTGTATTGCACGATGAAAATACTATGTGGGCTACTCGTGGAGAACGCAGTTTTCTTCGTCAACTTGAAGGTGGTTGCCAAGTACCGATGGGTGTACATGGGACGATTTATAAAGGACAATTAACGTTGAAAGCAATCATTGCTTCTTTAGATGGAAAAAATTGTTTTGAAGGTGAATTGTCAGGACCAAAAGAAAAAGCAGATATGTTAGGTCGTAACTTGGCGAAAGCTCTCTATGAAGAAGGGGGAAAAGCCATCATTGACGATTTAGTAGAAAGAGGAGTATTGAAATGACAGGCATTGTATATTTAATTGGTGCCGGACCAGGTGATCATAAATTAATCACTCTAAAAGGTAAGGAATGTATTGAGAAAGCAGACGTTATTGTCTATGACTATTTAGCAGATGCTCATTTCTTGTCCTATGCGAAAGAAGGAGCAGAGATCATTTATGCAGGTAAAAAAAGCAACAATCATACGATGCACCAATGGGAAATCAACGAACTTCTCGTAAAATGCGGGTTAGAGGGCAAAGTAGTAGCTCGTTTAAAAGGAGGCGACCCTCTAGTATTTGGTCGTGGTGGTGAAGAAGCGTTGGCTTTGGTAGAAGCGGGCGTGCCATTTGAATTTGTACCTGGTATTACATCTGGTATTTCTGCGCCAGCCTATGC
>CAUQZV010000085.1:0-4236 GCA_963522415.1 uncultured Veillonella sp.
AAGAATGTTGGCAGCTACTCTTATATGAGTAGCCCCAACATTTATTATAGAGCCCCTTTTTACTAACTCACACAAACGCAAGAAGACCGCAACATGTTCCTGAACAAACCTAACCACTGTATCAGTTTGAGAAGGAATATGTTGCGGTCTTCCATTTGCTAATAAACGCGCCACAGGCTACATAGCGGAATTACTTAGCGAACCATTTGGAGTAAATTTTATCATACGTTCCATCTTCACGCATTGCTTTCAAAGCTTCGTTAACTTTGTCACGTAATGCGGTGTTAGATTTATTGAATCCTAATACGAATGGAGGTGCATCAGTGCCTTCTCCTACTAATTTAAGATCTTTATCTGCACCTTGTTTCAAGTAGTACATAGCCACCGCTTGGTCGATGATAGCACCATCAATTGTGCCGGCTTGTAAAGCCATAAAGATATTGCTATTAGAATCCATTTCTTTTACATCTGTACCAGGGATTGCTTTCGCCATTTCCACAGGAACTGTACCAATTTGAACGCCTACACGTTTGTTAGCAAGATCATCCATTTTTTTGATATCTGTATTATCTTTACGAACGATAGTGATGAAACCACCTTCTTTAAAGTATGGCTCAGAGAATGCCAATGCTTTTTCACGTTCTGGAGTTGCATTAATACCAGCTGCGATCATATCGATATTACCAGATTGTGTAGCTGGAATTAACGCATCGAATCCCATGCTGACAAACTCTAATTTTAAGCCTAAACGTTTTGCTACTTCTTCACTTAAATCCACATCGAAACCAATGTATTTATTTGTGTTTTCTTCTGCAAATTCAAATGGAGGGAATGTCGTTTCAGAACCGACTTTCAACACCCCTGCTGTTTGCGTTAATTGCACTTCTTTTTTATCGCTACCACAACCAGCTAGCAAACCTACACTAAGAACAGCCGTACATAGGATAAGACCCAGTTTTTTCATGCTAATCATAATTACCTCCCATAATATATTCACTACTTATGATTATTTATACATAAATTATACCACATAAATATTAAATAGCAAGCATTTTTTATAAAGTTCCTTTTTATAAGTATACTCGCCTCACTCCATAAAAGAAATATCACGCAATGACATATATTAAACAGAGGAAAGTTGAAACATATCAACTTTCCTCTATTATTATCTTTTATCTGTAGAGGATATAACAATATACCCTGCTTTATCTCTTATAAGAGAACTCACCCCGTGGTAATACCTACTCGCATACAGCATTTGGTATTACAAAAAGTCTTTAATTTTATCTCGTTTGCCACGATTACGCAACTTTGTTAAGGCTTTTCCTTCAATCTGACGAATCCGTTCCCGTGTAACATTAAAGAATTGACCTACTTCTTCCAAAGTACGAGGCTTTCCATCCTTCAAACCAAATCGTAATTCTAATACTTGTTGCTCACGATCTGTTAAACAACTAAATACTTCGACAATTTGCTCACGTAATAAGATAAAACTAGCCGCATCATCTGGAGCTACTGCATCTTTATCTTCTAAGAAATCACCTAAATGGGAATCTTCTTCTTCCCCGATTGGAGTTTCTAGAGAAACTGGTTCTTGCGAAATTTTTTGAATTTCACGAACGCGTTCTACAGTAATTCCCATACCCGCCGCAATTTCTTCTGGACTTGGTTCACGCCCCAAATCCTGTAACAATTGACGTTGAATACGCACCAATTTATTAATCGTTTCCACCATATGCACAGGAATACGAATTGTTCTAGCTTGGTCTGCAATAGCTCTCGTAATCGCTTGTCGAATCCACCATGTAGCATACGTAGAGAATTTATATCCTTTAGTATAGTCGAATTTATCGACTGCTTTGATAAGACCTAGGTTACCTTCTTGAATCAAATCTAAGAACAACATTCCACGACCCACATAACGTTTTGCAATACTAACTACAAGACGCAAGTTAGCATCAATCAATTTTTGCTTTGCACTATTTCCTAAACGTACTTCTTTATAGCTAGCACCTTCAGCATTACCTGCCTCAATTTGTTGAGCCAAAATAATTTCTTCATCACCAGATAACAATGGAACACGACCAATTTCTTTTAAGTACATGCGCACTGGATCATCGATATTCATCCCTTCAGGAATGGATAAGTCAAGATTAATCTCTTTTTCCTCATCGTCATCTTCCTCTGTAATATCGATGTCACTGCTTAAATGCTCCACATCAACATCCACTTCGACTTCAAGATCCTTATCTAACAATTCATCATGCATAGCTAACTCACCCTCTGCATCATGTTCATCATCTTGAATGACTTCAATATTTAATTTATTAAACACTGCATACATACTATCCAATTGTTCTGCTGTCACTTCCATTTGCTCTGAAAGCGCATTGGAAATCTGCTTTGCAGTAATGACACCATCTCGTTTTGCTTCTTCTAATAAAACCGCTATAATCTCTTGCACTTGCGATTGTTTTTTCTTTTTTGCCACTGTGCTCTTCCTTTCATTACATCAAGACCACTGTTTAATTAATTCTTGTAAATCCTGACACATACGTAACTCTTCTATAAATCTAGGATCATTAGCTCGACTTAATTGGTCTGCTAATCGACTATGCTCCTTATATTGATTGCGAAGGGATTTTAATCGCACGCTTCGAATTAAGCTATGCAATAATTCCTCATTCATTTCACGATCAATCAAAACTGACCATTTGCCAAACATATGCCAAGATTCAGGATCTAAAGATTCCTCTAAGACGACGTCTGACAAGGTTTCACCAGCGATTACTAGTTCACCTATCTTTTCATAATAGGCACTATACATAGGATGTGTAAAATCTTCCACACCTATATATTGGCTCACTAAGCTATATATATCATTATCCTTACCTATCCAGTACAGTAATTCTTCTTCATCTGTGAAAGTCTCCTTAGGCACGTTCATGGCCTGCTGTTTTAATTCTATGTTTCCTTGTCGAAGAAACTGTCTAAAGTACGTAATAATAGTACTCACATCTAACCACAAAGGTAATGCTAAGGCTTTTAAATATTCATCACGTCGCACTTGGCTTTCATGACCTGCAATAAAAGGGAATATCTCTGTCAAGACAGCTCGTTTTCCTTCCACTGAATTAGTATCATGACGACTCAAGCTTTCATTTAATAAAAACTCAAAATCTCGTGGTGATGTGTCCACCAATTCTTGCCACGCTTGAGGACCATGATTCTTGATAAAATCATCTGGATCCTTTCCATCAGGCATAGATACTACCTTAACAGAAAATTCTGTATTTTGCAACAACTCGATAGCACGCTTAGCTGCCGTACGACCAGCCCCATCCATATCATAGGCAAGAACAACTTCTTCTGCCTGGCGCATCAATAGTCGACCGTGGTCTTTCGTATAGGCCGTACCCAACGATGCCACTACATTCGTAATACCTGCATTATGACAACTCAGTACATCCATATACCCCTCTACAAGAACAGCCTGTTTCTTTTCACGAATGCTACGGTAGGATTGATAAAAGGCAAACAATAAATGTCCTTTATTAAATATTTCCGTTTCCGGGGAGTTCAAATATTTCGGGTTACTGTCGTCAAGAACACGACCACCGAAGCCTAACACACGCCCCTTTCCATCCATGATGGGAAACATCACACGCTTTCTAAAATAATCGTATATCTTGCCTTGCTCATTTTTACGGCACAAGCCTAATTCTATCAATACATTAGGGTCCACACCTCGACCCGTAAAAGCACTATATAGCTTATCCCATCCATCAGGAGCAAACCCTAATCGAAACTTTGTAATGGTCTCCATGGATAGTCCACGCTTTAATAAATAGTCTAGGCCTTCTTTTCCCAATTCTGTTTTCACCAAACAATTATGAAAGAAATTCGTAGCTAGTTCATTCACCTCATACATAGCTTCTAGCCGAGCCATACGTTTCCTCTCGGCTGACGATACAGTTCGTTCTGGCAAAGCAATGTTGGCACGATTGGCCAACCGTTCAATGGCCTCAGGAAATGTTAAGTTATCATACTTCATCAAGAAACTGATGACATTCCCCGATTCTCGACAACCAAAGCAATAAAAAAAGCCCTTTTCAGGGGTCACACTAAAGGAAGGCGTCTTTTCGTTATGAAATGGACAACAACCCCAATAGTTTTTCCCTTTCTTCTTCAATGGAATATGCTCAGAAATGACAGACACAATGTCATTGGCATTTT
>CAUQZV010000086.1:0-4057 GCA_963522415.1 uncultured Veillonella sp.
ACGCCAATCAAAGCTGTGATGAGACGGGTTTTTAACATATTATTTCTCCTCTTTTAAACCACCAAATCTACGCTCACGTTGCTGGTATGCCAAGATGGCTTCTTCCAACACTTGTGACGTAAAATCTGGCCAATGTAAAGGGGTAAACCAGAACTCTGCATAAGCAATTTGCCATAACAAGAAATTACTAATTCGTGCATCATTACTTGGTCGAATCAGTAAATCCACACGGTCAAATTCTTTTGTATCTAAGTAGGAAGAAATCAATGTTTCTGTAATATCTTCCTCATTGATAACGCCCTTTGCCACATCTTGGACAATCTGTTTTGTAGCTCTTGTAAGTTCGTCACGTCCCCCATAGTTGATTGCTAATTGCAGTGTGATTCCCTTATTATCTTGTGTTAATTCCTCAGATTCTTTGATGATTCCTTGTAACTCTTCAGATAACTTGGTTATATCTCCCACAAAACGAATGCGCACACCTTCCGCATGCATACGTTTTACATTTGAAAGTAAATACTCTTTAATAAGACCCATTAACAGGCTGACTTCTTCTTCTGGTCGTTTCCAGTTTTCAGTGGAAAAACCATAGACAGTCAATGCTTTCACACCAAATCCTTGGGCTGCTTTCACAATACCCTTTAATACTTCCGCACCTGCGCGATGACCCATACTCCGTGGCATGCCTTTACGCTTTGCCCATCTACCATTACCGTCCATGATAATGGCAATATGTTCTGGAATATTCGTTGGATCTATAGTCGGTCTCTCTTGATGTTTACTTTTCTTCCATAAGTTTTTTAGCATACTGTACCTCATTCGACTGTGCCACATGACTGGCTACCATAGGATGAAAGAGAACTATCTCCCATGCACCTTCTTTTACTATGACACGGCCTACATAACATTCTTCGGAAGAAATGGAAAAGAACCGATTATAGTTCTTTTCTATTTTTGTAGTAAAAGGGATAGAGGCAGCCTGCAAAAGAGACTGTGCAAGCTGCCATGGAAATCCCAAAATAGATGTATGTTCCATTAGACAGACATAACATCCTTTTCTTTTGTATCGCGAAGTTCATCAATTAGTTTGATTTTTTTATCAGTCAATTTTTGAACTTGTTCTTGCCCATCCTTTGACACATCTTCAGTAATTGTTTTCGCTTTTTCTTCTTTTTTAATTGCATCATTAGCATCACGACGAATGTTACGGACTGCAACTTTAGCGTCTTCTGCTTTTTTGCTTACTACTTTTACTAATTCTTTACGGCGTTCTTCTGTCAATTGAGGTATAGCCAAACGAATAGACTCACCATCGTTATTAGGGTTTAATCCTAAATCGGATGTTAAGATTGCTTTTTCAATAGCACCAATCATAGTTTTATCCCATGGAGCGATTAAAATCATGCGAGGATCTGGAGCAGATACGTTTGCCACTTGATTAACGGGTGTTGGTGCACCATAGTAATCTACCATAACGGAATCCAATAAAGATGTATGCGCACGACCTGTGCGTACATTAGCAAATTCATGTTTTAAGGATTCAATTGTTTTGTCCATGCGCGCTTCTTCGCGGCTAATAATTTCTTTAATTTCCATAGTGTTCACCTTTTATTTTACGATAGTACCGATGGCTTCTCCCTTAGCAGCACGAGTGATGTTACCAGGAATATCCATGCTAAATACAACGATAGGAATATGATTATCTTTACATAATGTAGTTGATGTAGCATCCATTACTTTCAATTCTTTGCTAATTACATCCATATATGTCAATTCATCGAATTTTACAGCATTTGGATTTGTTTTAGGATCGGAATCGTATACGCCATCAGCAAATTTTTTCGCCATTAAAATAGCATCTGCTTCGATTTCAGCAGCACGCAAAGCAGCTGTTGTATCTGTAGAGAAGTATGGATTACCCGTACCTGCTGCAAAGATAACAATACGACCTTTTTCTAAGTGACGAATGGCACGACGACGAATGTAAGGTTCTGCTACTTCTTGCATTTCAATCGCTGTTTGAACACGAGTTGCTACGCCTGCATTTTCAAGAGCATCTTGTAATGCGATAGCATTCATCACTGTCGCAATCATACCCATATAATCAGCAGATGCACGATCCATACCTTTAGCACTACCGGATAGACCACGCCAAATATTTCCACCGCCTACAACGATAGCAATTTCAATACCACTTTCTTTGGAAAGTGCTGCAATTTCTTGCGCTAATGGTTCTACCACTTGTGGGTTAATGCCAAATCCTTGATCACCTGCTAAGGCCTCACCGCTAAGTTTTAATACGATACGTTTAAATTTACGTTCACTCATGTCCTTCTCCTTATGACGTTTCTAACAAATAATTCAAAAATAAGAGAACACTTGCGGTGTTCTCTTATCTCCGTACTTATTTACCTACAGTAGCCATAACTTCTGCAACGAAATCGTCTTGTTTCTTTTCGATACCTTCGCCTAATGCATAGCGAACATAACGACGTACGTTAATGTTTTCACCGATTTTAGCGATTGCTTCATTGATCATAGCTTGTACAGTTTTTTCACCGTCTTTAATGAAAACTTGTTCTAATAGGCAGTTTTCTTTATAGAATTTTTCAACGCGGCCAGCTACCATTTTTTCAAGTACTGCTTCTGGTTTTGGTTTACGGCCAGCTTTAACGTCTTCTTCAGCTTCTACTTTAGCTTGTTCCATCAATACAGCTTTTTCGTGTTCGATTACATCAGCTGGAACATCTTCACGTTTTAAGTATGTTGGGTTAGCTGCAGCGATTTGCATTGCTACATCTTTGCAAAGAGCTTGGAAGTCATCAGTTTTAGCAACAAAGTCTGTTTCACAGTTGATTTCTACCAATACGCCGATACGTCCACCACCATGAATGTAAGATGCTACTACACCTTCAGCTGCAATACGACCAGCTTTTTTAGCTGCCGCAGCTAAGCCTTTTTCACGAAGAAAGTCAACTGCTTTTTGGATATCGCCTTCAACTTCTACCAATGCTTTTTTAGCATCCATCATACCTGCGCCAGTCATGTCGCGTAATTCTTTTACTAAAGCTGCTGTAATTTGAGCCATGATTTTTCCTCCTATAAATAATTAAGGTAAGACCTTAGCCTTACCTTAATTTTACATCGTTATTACTTATTTATCAATTAAGACTATGTCTGTATATATTGTTAAATAATCTTACAGATTCTTAAGCTTCTTCAGAAGCAGTTTCTGTACCGAAAGCGTCTTGTTCACCTTGACGACCTTCTAAAATAGCGTCAGCCATTTTACCAGCTAATAATTTAACTGCGCGAATAGCGTCATCATTTGCTGGGATAGGGAAATCAACTTCGTCTGGATCACAGTTAGTGTCCACAGTAGCTACTACAGGAATACCTAATTTTTTAGCTTCTGCGATAGCGATTTTTTCTTTTTTAGGGT
This sequence comes from uncultured Veillonella sp., assembly GCA_963522415.1. Lineage (GTDB taxonomy): Bacteria > Bacillota > Negativicutes > Veillonellales > Veillonellaceae > F0422. The sequence continues at coordinate 3,443 of CAUQZV010000086.1, forward strand.
CGATTACGAAAAGTGCACCTGGCATTTCTGGCATATCTTTGATACCGCCAAGATATTTTTCCAATTTTTCCCATTCATGACGAAGACGAATTACTTCTTTTTTAGGAAGAACTTCGAATGTTCCATCTTCAGCCATTTTTTCTAATTGTTTTAAGCGTTTAATACGAGCTTCGATAGTTTTGAAGTTAGTCAACATACCGCCCAACCAACGTTCGTTAACGAAGTACATATTCGCACGAAGAGCTTCTTCTTTAACAGCTTCTTGAGCTTGTTTTTTAGTACCTACGAAAAGGATTGTTTTACCTTCTTGAGCTACTTCACGTAAGAAATCATACGCTTCTTCTACTTTTTTTACAGTTTTTTGAAGGTCAATGATATAAATACCATTGCGTTCAGTGAAGATGAATTTAGCCATTTTAGGATTCCATCTTCTTGTTTGATGTCCAAAGTGAACACCAGCTTCTAATAATTGTTTAAGTGATACTACTGCCATGTTGGCACCTCCTGTTAAAAAACCTCCGCAACCCTCATCCCTCAGCAAACGCAAAATTGCGCACAGAACTGATAGTCTAGTTGCGTGTGTATTCATACTTGGTTAGTATAGCACAAAATGTG
>CAUQZV010000087.1:0-3946 GCA_963522415.1 uncultured Veillonella sp.
TTAGTACGTAAACCAGAAGGGGATTGTGTTGAAATTCAAATTCCTGAAGACCAAGCTCGTCAACAAGTTATCACAGACGAACAAGTTATCGAATTAGCAACTTATGCAAAAGCGATTGAAAAACATTATGGTTGCTATATGGATATGGAATGGGGCATCGATGAGCGCGATGGAAAAGTATGGATTTTACAAGCCCGTCCAGAAACTGTATTCTCTCAAAAGAAAGAAAAAGAAGAAACTGTAGTGGAAGCGACTACAACAGAACGTAAGATTGTTGTAAAAGGTCTTCCTGCGAGCCCTGGTAAAGCAGCAGGTCGTGCTCATGTGATCGAAAATCCAGAAGATATCGATGATTTTAAAGAAGGAGAAATCCTTGTTACTACTATGACTGCTCCTGACTGGGTACCGGCAATGAAAAAAGCTAAAGCTATTGTCACAGATGCAGGTGGTATGACTTGTCATGCGTCTATTGTAAGTCGTGAGTTGGGGATTCCTTGTATTGTAGGTACAAAATCTCGCAGTGAAGAGGCGACAAAAACGATTTCTGACGGTCAAATGATTACTGTAGATGCTACAAATGGTATTGTCTATGATGGAATTTTAGAAGAGGCTACTAAAAAAGTAGAACCGGCAGCAGAAGCTCGATATGTAGAGCCAACACCGATTACAGCTACTAAAATCTACATGAACTTAGGCGATCCAGACTTAGCTGAAAAATATGGCGTATTACCTTGTGATGGTATTGGTTTAATGCGTGAGGAATTCATTTGGACTACTTTTATTCATGAACACCCAATGCATTTAATCGAAACAGGTCGTCGTGATTTTGCCATCGATACCTTAGCCGAAGGTATGCGTAAAGTATGTGCAGCCTTAGCCCCTCGACAAGTTGTATTGCGTTTGAGTGACTTCAAATCTAGCGAATATCGTGATTTAAATGGTGGCGATAAATATGAGCCAGAAGAATCTAGTGCGTTACTTGGATTCCGTGGCGCTTCTCGCTACTATGATGAACGCTATGCACCAGCATTCTTGTTAGAATTAGAAGCCATTAAAAAAGTACGCAATGAATTCGGTTTTAAAAACTTGCAAGTTATGATTCCATTCTGTCGTACTGTGAAGGAAGCAGCAGAAGTAACTCGTATTATGGCAGAACACGGCTTACAACGTAATGCAGACTTCAAAGTATGGTTGATGGCTGAAATCCCTGCGAACATTATCTTGGCGGATCAATTCAATCAATATGTAGATGGTTACTCTATCGGCTCCAATGACTTAACGATGCTTGTATTAGGCTGTGATCGTGATAATGAAACTGTACAACATATTTATGATGAAAGAAACTTGGCTGTAAAACGTGCTATTAAACATTTAATTGAAACAGCACACAAAGATGGCAAAACAGTATCCATCTGTGGACAAGCACCAAGTGTGTATCCAGAGTTCTGTGAGTTCTTAGTAAAACATGGTATTGATTCTATTTCTGTAAATCCAGATGCTGTGGTGTCTACGAAAAAAATGGTGGCACAATTAGAACAACGCATTATGTTAGATGCTTTGACAGGCAAAGGTCGTCAAAATACAGAAGCTTTAGATTGGTAATAGATGAGGAGGCTCTGGAAGGAGCCTCCTTTTTCATAGAAAGGTAACAATATGAATCTTTCAAAACGACAAGAATCGATTGTACAAATTGTACAACAAGAAGGGCCTATCACTGGTAAAGCGATCGCTACAAAATTGGACTTAACGAGGTCTGCGTTGCGATCAGATTTAACGGTACTGACAATGATGGGTATTTTAGATGCACGGCCAAAGGTCGGGTATTACTATGTTGGTAAAGTGGCAAATAATCCCTTAGCGGCTGAGATTAATAGTTTCACAGTGGCACAAGTTATGTCCAGTGTGGTAGCAGTCAGTTCCACAGCATCTGTGTATGACACAATTGTTACCATGTTCACAGAAGATGTAGGAACTATCTTAATCTGTGATGATGGTATATTAAAAGGCGTGGTTTCTCGTAAAGATTTATTGCGTGCCTCTCTTGGTGGGTCTGATTTAAATACTATGCCTATTTCCATGATCATGACACCTACTAGTAAAGTCGTAGTGGCATATCCCGATATGCCTGTTGTGGAAGCAGTAGAACGGATGATTGATTTTGAAATCGATTGCGTACCGGTAGTAGATAAGGTATTATTAGAGACAAGTAAAGAATATCGTGTAGTAGGTCGTATTTCTAAAACCACAGTGACCCGTTTATTTTGGGACTGTGGAAAACGATAGGAGTAATTATGGCTAAAATTATTTATGCAATTTCTGACTCCCTAGGAGAAACAGCTGAATCAGTGGCACGTGCTACGGCAAGTCAATATGATAAGGAAACGATTGATATCGTTCGTGTGCCCTATATTAATGATGAATTACAAATAAATGAAGTGGTAAAAGAAGCCGCTACCGGCGGACATGTGATCTGTCATACCATTGTATCACCAGCATTGCGGTCGTATTTAGATACAGCTTGTAAAGCACAGGGTGTGCAAGCCGTAGATATTATGGGCCCTGTTATGGATGCAGTAGGAACTATGACAGATACAGAGCCTAGATTGGCACCTGGTATGATTCATAAATTAGACCAAGAATATTTCAAAAAGGTAGAGGCTATAGAATTTGCCGTGAAATACGACGATGGTAAAAATCCAAAAGGCTTTGAAAAAGCAGATATTGTCATTATTGGAATTTCTCGTACTAGTAAGACCCCATTATCTATGTTCTTAGCCTATAAAAAAATAAAAGCGGCCAATTTACCATTGGTACCAGAAGTACCATTGCCAGAAGAATTATTCCAAATTCCAGGACGCAAGATTGTAGGGTTAATTATTGATCCTTTCAAATTGAACAATATTCGTGAGGAACGTCTTCGTACCATGGGACTACATGCAGACGCTAATTATGCGAATGTAAGCCGTATTGAAGAAGAGTTAAATTATGCAAAAACTGTGATGAGGCGGTTACATTGCCCAGTACTTGATGTAACTAATAAATCTATCGAAGAAACAGCTGGTATGGTGATGCAAATCATTCAAAAAAATCGTGTCATGGATACACGCTAAGCTAGGAGGTGTCATATGAGTATTCGTGAAATGCTAGAAGATCGAGAATATACTATGTTAAGTCCTTATGCGGCTAAAAGTAGAGAATCTGTAAGAGATCGTAAGGAAGAGCCTGATCCATATCGGACGGATTTTCAACGAGATCGAGATCGTATTCTACATAGCAAATGTTTCCGTCGATTAAAACACAAAACACAAGTATATATTGCTCCGGGGGACCATTATCGGACTCGTATGACACATACCTTAGAAGTGGGACAGATTGGACGTACCATTGCACGGGCGTTGCGGTTGAATGAAGATTTGACAGAGGCTATCGCTATGGGGCATGATGTGGGACATACACCATTTGGACATGTGGGGGAATACGCCCTTCGTGATATGGTAGGTCATTTCAATCATAATGAGCAAAGCTTGCGCATGGTGGAAAGTATAGAAAAGGATGGACAAGGTCTTAACCTAACAACTGCTGTTCGTGATGGTATTTTAGGGCATACAGGTTCTCATATGCCTCTTACCTTAGAAGGGCAGATTATACGCACTGCTGATCGTATCGCCTATTTGTGTCATGATTTTGATGACGCGTTGCGAGCACATATGCTCAGAGTGAATGATTTACCGAAAGAAGTGGTACAGGTCTTTGGAGATACCCATTCCAAAATGATTACTGCCATGGTCACAGACATGGTGACATCCTCTATGGATCAACCGGTGATTTCTATGTCAGAACGTGGTGTGGAAACTATGAATATTTTCCGTCGTTTTATGTTTGAACGTGTCTATCGGGCACCGTCGTTAATTCCAGATCGGAATAAAGGTGACTATGTGGTAAAACA
>CAUQZV010000088.1:0-3945 GCA_963522415.1 uncultured Veillonella sp.
ATTCGTATTGGTGATACGGTACGTATTCATAAAGCTGCAGAAATCATTCCAGAGGTAATTTCTGTGGTAGTAGATAAACGAAAATCGAATTCTGTGCCTTATGAAATGCCCAATGCTTGCCCGGTGTGTGAATCTCCTACGGTGCGCCGTGAAGGAGAAGTGGCTATTTATTGTAGTAATGAACATTGCCCAGCGGTAGAGAAGGAAGGTATCATTCACTTTGCATCCCGTGATGCCATGAACATTGATGGATTAGGCCCTAGTATTGTAGAAGCGCTAGTGACAAATCATCGTATTGAAACGGTAGTGGACTTGTATCATTTGAAGGAAGAGGATATTACATCCTTAGAGCGAATGGGCAAAAAGTCGGCCCAAAACTTACTAAAAGCGATTGACGATTCTAAAGAACGCGGCTTAGGTCGAGTGTTATTTGGACTGGGTATACGTTTAATTGGTGCTAAAGCAGGGCAAACCATTGCGAAATACTTTACTTCCATTGATAGCTTAATGAATGCCACCATAGATGAGTTGACTAATATTGATGAAATAGGACCTACCATGGCGAAAAGTTTGGTAGAATATTTTGGAAATGAACGAAATCGCCAATTGATTGAAGGGTTACGTCATGCGGGAGTACGGTTAGAAGAAGAAGTGCAAGAAGCCGCGGGCAATGAACTGGAAGGACATATCATTGTATTGACTGGTAAGCTTACTTCCATGGGACGTTCTGAAGCAGGGGCAATTTTAGAAGCGCATGGAGCGAAGGTAACAGGTTCTGTCAGTAAAAAAACTACTTTGGTCATTGCCGGTGACGATGCAGGTAGTAAATTAACAAAAGCAGAACAATTGGGGATCCCTGTGATGGATGAACAAGGATTATTAGATTTAATCAAGGATTTCTAAGTCTATCTATTGATAATGAGGTGGTTTTTCCTCTATAATAAAATGATAAGCTTAGAAAGGTTAGCTATATGGAACATAGAACATTATTAGAATACTTTCAAGAGCATACAAGTTTACATCCTTTTGAGGTGCTACATCATGTCACACTTAAGAATGTGTCACCAGGACATGTGGAACTAGATTTTCACAGTGAAGAACAATTGCACAGTAATCCGCGAGGCGATGTGTATGGTGGGGTACATTTGAGTTTATCAGATTATCTAATGGGATTGGCTTGTATTACACTAGGAAAGCAAGTGACAACGGCTCAAATTAATGGTAACTTTGTGAAATCATTACCGAAAAATGCAAGAATTCGCGGTGTATCCAATGTGGAACACAAAGGTCAAAGTACGATGGTTACATCTTGTCGTTTGTATAATGATATGGGAGAACTTGTCTATATGGGAAGTGGAACGTTTATGGTTCTTGACGATTTGGTATTACCAGAATTGCCATGGTCGTTGTTAGATGAAGAATAGTTGGAGGATAGGAATCAATGAAAGAACAATTGCAAGCATTGCAAGAGAAAGCAATCGCCCAAATTCAAGGGGCAGCGAACTTGCAGGAATTACAAGATATTCGTGTTACCTATTTAGGTAAAAAGGGAGAAGTTACCTCCTTATTAAAAGGATTGGGTAAACTATCTCCAGAAGAGCGTCCTGCTATGGGTGCCTTGGTAAATACAGTACGTGTAGCGTTGGAAGAAGCTTTAGATACAGTACAACAACAAATGGAAGCTGCTGTATTGGCAGCTAAATTAGAACAAGAAACCATTGATATTACATTACCAGGTCGTCCTGTTCGTAAAGGCCATTTACATCCATTAACACAAATCAATGAAGAAATTGAACAATTTTTTGTGTCTATGGGCTATGCTGTAGAAGAAGGTCCTGAAATTGAGTCAGACTATTTTAACTTTGAATGCTTGAATTTAGCTGCAGATCATCCAGCTCGTGATATGCAAGATTCTTTCTATATTACCGATTCCGTATTACTTCGTACCCATACATCTCCAGTGCAAGCGAGGACATTGCAAGGTAGCGAAAAAAATACACCTATCCGCATGATTGCACCGGGAAAAGTATATCGTTGGGACTATGATGCCACACATTCTCCAGTATTCCATCAAGTGGAAGGTCTTGTTATCGATAAGAAGATTACCTTCTCTGACTTGAAAGGAACCTTGGAGTTGTTCTTGAAACACATGTTTGGTGAAGATACAGCTGTACGTTTCCGTACAAGTTTCTTCCCTTTCACAGAACCAAGTGCAGAAGTAGATATTTCTTGTTGCATGTGCCACGGTGAAGGATGCCGTGTATGCTCTCATACAGGGTGGTTAGAAATTCTTGGTTGCGGTATGGTACATCCTAATGTATTGAAATTGAATGGTTATGATCCAAATGAAGTACAAGGATTTGCCTTCGGTATGGGCGTAGAACGTATTGCAATGTTGAAATATGGTATTAATGATTTACGTTTATTCTATGAAAATGATAAACGTTTCTTAACGCAATTCTAGGAGGTTACCGTGAAAGCTAGTTTACAATGGATGAAAGACTATGTATCTGTGAATCTTGGCGAGAACCCTCAAGAATTTGCAGATGCCTTAACACAAGCTGGGATTCCAGTAGAAGAAGTGATCAATTGTGATACAGGTATAAAAAAAATCTATACAGGAAAAATTATAGAAATTACAAAACATCCTGATGCAGATAAATTACAAGTGTGCCAAGTAGAATGCTTAACAGAAGAAGGTGAGCCAGTTACGAAACAAATCGTAACAGCAGCTACTAATGTGGCAGTGGGACAAATCGTTCCTGTAGCGTACCATAAATCTCGTTTAGCAGATGGTACAGAAATAAAAAAAGGCAAACTTCGTGGACAAACATCAGAAGGCATGTTCTGTTCTGTAGCAGAATTTGGCTTATCTACAGATGTAGTGTTACCAGAAGAAGCTACTGGTATTTATATCTTCCCTGAAGGTACAGCTATTGGACAAGATGTAAAAGAAGTACTAGGTCTTAATGATGTGGTCTATGAATTTGAGTTGACGCCAAACCGTGCAGATGGTTTTTCCATGGTTGGTTTAAGCCGTGAATTTGCCGTATTAGATAAAACAGAAGCTACATTCCCAGAGGTAACAGTGCAAGAAGAGGGACCGTCCATTGAAGGTCGTTTGAATATTTCTATTGCTGATACAGAGTTATGCTCTCGTTTCATGGGACGTTTGATTGAAAATGTAAAAGTTCAAAAATCTCCATTATGGTTACAAAATTGTTTGCGTAATTGCGGTATTCGTCCTATTAATAATGTAGTGGACGTAACGAACTATGTAATGTTGGAATTAGGTCAACCAATGCATGCTTACGACTATGATCATCTACATGGACATAGTTTAGTAGCTCGTAAAGCTACAGAGGGAGAAGTAATTCAAACCTTAGATAGTAATGATCGCACATTAGCAAATACTATGCTTGTTATCGCTGATGCAGACCGCCCTGTAGGGGTAGCTGGTGTAATGGGTGGTGCTGATAGCGAAGTATCCAATGAAACAACAACGGTTGTATTGGAAGCTGCTGTGTTTAATGGAGCCTCTATTCGCCGTACCTCTCGTGCATTAGGTTTACGCTCTGAAGCATCCGGCCGTTTTGAACGTGGTGTGAACAGCGAAGTGACACCACTAGCTTTAGATCGAGCAGCACAATTGTTATTGGATATTACACAAGGTGCTACGGTAGCAAAAGGTGTAATCGATGTATATCCAACTGCGAAAGAAGTACGTACAGTATTTTTCACAAGCGCAGCTGTGAATGCGTACTTAGGAACTGCCATCGATGAAGTAGAAATGATCAGTATTTTACGCACTTTATCTTTCAAAGTGGAACAACAAGGTGAGGCATTAGTGGCTACTATCCCATCTTGGCGTGATGATGTAACAGACATGCCAGATATTGCAGAAGAAGTAGCACGCATTCACAACTATGATAATATTGCACCTAC
>CAUQZV010000089.1:0-3819 GCA_963522415.1 uncultured Veillonella sp.
TTACGTGACTTCAAAGCTAATTCTCACATCGGTGGCTATCCAGTAGTAGACAATGGTACATACTTAGGTATCATTCGTTCTAATGTGGAAGCGCCAAAACAAAAAACTAAAGTAGTGTTGGTAGACCACAATGAAAAAGTACAAATTATCGATGATATTGAAGAAGCAGAATTAATCGAAAATATCGATCATCATCGTATTGGTGGTTTGGTAACAGACAATCCTATTTTCATTCATTATGAAACTGTAGGATGTACTTGTACAATTCTTGCTAATTTATATTGGCAATATGGACAAGAGATTCCTAAAAATATTGCTGGCTTAATGCTATCTGCCATTATTTCTGACACAGTATTATTCCGTTCTCCTACTTGCACTGAAAAAGATAAAGAAACAGCTAGAAAATTAGCAGACATTGCTGGTGTTAACTTAGAAGAATATGGTATGGAATTATTGAAAGCTGGTTCTGATGTATCTGATTATTCCGATGAAAAAATCGTGCGTACAGATTTAAAAGAATTTGAAGCGAATGGTAAAATCATCAGCATTGGTCAAATCCAAGTGATGGATACAACAAATATTTTGGGTCGTAAAGGATGCTTGTTAAAAGCTATGGAAGAATTACGCAGTGCTAATAACTATAGCGCATCCTATTTGATGATTACCAATATCTTAACAGAAGCAACAAACTTAATCTTTGTTGGAGATGCGAATGATGTGGTAGCAGCCGCATTTAATGCACAACCTGTGGACAATGAAGTATATTTAGAACATACATTATCCCGTAAAAAACAAGTAGTACCACCAATCGTGGGCGCTATGAAAGGCTAATTTATCATAGGGGGTGCGTTGTAGTGAAACACAGCGCACCCTTGTTATATGCAAGAGAGGTATTATGATATTTGACGGTTTAAATAAAGAGCAACAAGAGGCAGTATACGCAACTGAAGGGCCTCTTCTTATATTGGCTGGCGCTGGATCAGGTAAAACACGAGTGTTAACATATCGTATCGCCTATTTGTTGACACAAGGGGTAAGCCCCTATGAAATTTTAGCCATTACATTTACCAATAAAGCGGCTAAAGAGATGAAAGAACGTGTGGAAACGTTGGTTGGTGATACGGCGCATCGTATTTGGCTTAGCACGTTCCATTCTTTTTGTGCGAAATTTTTGCGTTTTGAACTAGATTCCTTTATGGGATATAGTAAAAACTTTTCCATCTACGATTCTAGTGATTCTCAAGCAGTTATTAAACAAGCAATTAAAGCACTAAATTTAGATGATAAGTACTATCCTGTGGGAGCCATGCAATCGCAGATTAGCGATGCAAAAAATAGAATGAAATTAGCTAAGGATTTCCGCAGTGAAGCTCGTGATTTTTATTCACAACAAGTGTCTAAGGTGTACGATTATTATGAAGCAGAATTGCGAAAAAATAACGCCTTAGATTTTGATGATTTATTGCTAGTAGCTGTTAAATTATTACAAGAAAATCCAACGGTACTAGAAAAGTACAGTCATCGTTTCCGTTATATTATGATCGATGAGTATCAAGATACAAACCATGCACAGTATACGTTAGCATCTTTATTAGCTTCTAAATGGAATAATCTATGCGTCGTAGGTGATGTGGATCAAAGTATTTATGCCTGGCGTGGTGCTGATATTCAAAATATCTTAGACTTTGAAAAAGACTATCCTAATGCAAAACTTATTAAATTAGAGCAAAATTATCGATCCACAAAAACCATATTAGAAGCTGCCAATGCTGTTATTGATTATAATGAAGGTCGTCCAGAAAAAGTCTTGTGGACAGATAAAGGTGATGGTGCTAAAATTCGTCATTTTGAAGCGCAGTCAGAGCAAGAAGAAGGAGCTTTCATAGGGGATACCATCAAAAAACAAAAGGAAATTCACAATCGTAGTTATGGAGATATGGCTATTTTATATCGTACCAATGCACAGTCTCGTGTGCTAGAAGAATCCATGATTAAACGCGGTATTCCTTATACAATGGTAGGAGGCACCAAGTTCTACGATCGTAAAGAAATTAAAGATATTTTGGCGTACTTGCGTATTTTAATCAATCCATTTGATGATATCTGCTTGCAGCGTATTATTAATGTGCCGAAACGTAGTATTGGCTTGACTACAGTCGGTAAATTACAGGATTTTGCAAGAGAAACGAATAACTCTCTATTTATGACATTGAGTCAATTGGATCAAATTCCTACTATCAAAGGTAAAACGAAAGAAAAGTTAGAAGATTTTATGGGTTTAATTTTTACCTTAGTCAACGAGGCTACAGAGCTCTCCGTACAAGGTATTATTGAGGCTGTATTAGATCGGACTGGATATGTAGTGGAACTAGAGAATAGTACAGACCCTCAAGACCAAGCTCGGTTGGAAAATATTGGTGAGTTGGTGTCGGTAGCCAAAGAGTTTATGGATACAAATCCAGAAGGTACTTTACAAGACTTTCTTGAGCAAGTAGCATTGGTGAATGATGTAGATTCCTTTGAACAAGAAGAATCCAAAGTGACGTTAATGACTTTGCATGCTGCAAAGGGACTAGAGTTCCCCGTGGTATTCTTAGCTGGTTTAGAAGAAGGATTATTTCCGCATAGTCGTACCTTGATGAATCCTGAGGAAGTAGAAGAAGAACGCCGTATTGCCTACGTAGGGATTACGAGAGCCGAAGAAGAGCTATATGTATCCAATGCCACTACACGGACTGTATTTGGTAAAACTACAGGGTATTTACCATCTCGTTTTTTGAAAGAAATTCCTAGCGAACTCATGGAAGAAGTACGGACAAAACGAACTGTGAAGGAAGAATTACAACGAAATGTACCATTTCATCAATCTGTAGCGAATCGACCTGTTACAAAACCTATGATTCGAAATCCACAAGTAGTAGATTGGACTGTGGGAGATACTGCTATCCATGCTAAATGGGGTGAAGGAACTGTAGTGGATGTAGTTGGTGAAGGGGCCAATGTAAAATTAAAAATTGAGTTCCCTACACAGGGATTGCGACAAATTATGGCTAAGTTCGCTCCTATACGAAAAAAATAAGGAAATCATACAATGAGTATTCAAGAAGACATTCAACAATTACAAAAAGAATTAGCCCATCATGCGTATTTATATTATGTGAAAGATGCTCCCATTATTTCTGACTATGACTATGATGTATTATATCGAAAATTAGTAGAGTTAGAAACAGCACATCCAGAGTATATTGTGCCGACCTCTCCTACACAACGTGTGGGAGCCAAGGTGGAAGGTAGCTTTGAAAAAGTAGTACATGGACAACGAATGCTCAGCTTGAGCAATGTGTTTAATGATGTTGAAGTAGAACAATTTGGGGTGCGTTGTGAAAAAGAGTTGGGTCACGCGCCGCAATATGTAGTGGAATTAAAGATTGATGGCTTAGCGGTTAACTTACATTATGAAAATGGTCTCTTTGTACGTGCGGTCACACGTGGTGATGGTCGTGTAGGGGAAGATGTAACCGCTAATGTAAAAACCATTCAGTCTATTCCACTAATCATTGACAATGCGCCTCCTTTCATTGAAATTCGTGGAGAAGCCTATATGCCGCATAAGGAGTTCAAACGAATCAATGAAGAACGAGAAGAGGCTGGCTTACAAACGTTTGTAAATCCACGTAATGCGGCAGCAGGATCGTTGCGCCAACAAGACCCAGCCATTACGGCGAGTCGAAATTTAGACTTTTTTGCCTATGCGATTGGTTCATCAGAAGGATCTAACATACATACACAACAGGAATTATTAGAGCAACTCGAAGCTTT
>CAUQZV010000090.1:0-3666 GCA_963522415.1 uncultured Veillonella sp.
GCAAATGCTGCAGAGCGGTCCATACGGCGCGCTTCTTTTTTATCAATTCCAAATTGTGTTGGATCAAAATCTTTAATTTCTCCTGCAATACGAGTTGCATAATCACTTGCATCAAATCGAGTAATTGGACCGATACCAGATTCGCCACGTAGCAATGCATTGTAAAAGTCATCTTTACCGATTCCCACTGGTGTCACAGCACCTAAACCAGTAATAACAACACGTCTTTCCATTATTCCACCTCTTTATAATCTCATTTAATCAATGGCTGCTGCCTCTGAAACTAGGCGAGCAAAAATCTCATGCACAGGTAATATGGAGTCTACTTTTCGCATATTATTACCTGAGAATACTAATCCCGTTTCCACATCTCCTTGTTGAGCACGTGAAAGGGCTTTAATAATACAGAATTTGTGAGAACAATGCTTCAAGCATCGATGACACTCTGTAGGTGGCGGTACTGTACCGTCTAATACTGTTTCTGCAAACTTATTACGCAACGCTTGTCCTGGAAGTCCTACTGGACTTTGAATCAAGACAATATCTTCTGGAGCGTCTGCACGAACGTACATTTTTTTCAATTCATCAGAGGCATTACACTCCACACTAGCAGCAAAACGGCTTCCCATTTGTACACCACTAGCACCAAGTTTAATCATCTCTACAATATCTGCTCCATCAAGAACCCCACCAGCACCAATGACTGGAATGTTTTTTACAGCTGCTACTACTTCTGGTACTAACTCACGAGAGGAGCGGTCTGTACCTAAGTGACCACCTGCTTCACAACCTTCCACAATGACTGCGGAGGCTCCTAATCCTTCAGAAATACGAGCTAATTTAGGCGTGGATACGATAGGTACGATAGGTGTACCAGATTCACGTCCTAAAGCAAACATATCTCTGGAAAATCCAGCGCCAGCTACAACAAGGTCAATGCCCTCTTCAATGGCCGTTTTTACAAGGCCTAAAAATTCTGTAGCGGCTACCATTGCATTTATACCGATAATGCCCGTAGGCGATAATTTTCTTGCTAATTGTATTTCGTATCGTAATTCATCAAAAGGCATGCCAGATGCTGCAATCAAGCCGATACCACCTTCATTTGCAACTGCTGCAGCCAACCGAGCTGTAGACAATCGGATTGCCATTCCACCTTGAATTACCGGTACTTTGGCTACCAATTTCCCTATTCGAAGTTCAGGGAGTTTCACTATTATTCCTCCTATGTGCACATCCACTCAGGGGGCTTAGCCCCCTTTCGTGGTGCATAAGTGCTAAGACTTATTTTGTAGAATCGATGTAATCAACTGTGTCTTTTACAGTTTTGATTTTTTCAGCAACATCATCAGGGATTTCAATATTGAATTCCTCTTCAAATGCCATGATCAATTCAACGATGTCAAGAGAGTCAGCGCCCAAATCATCGATGAAAGTGGAATCGATAGCCACTTCAGATTCGTCAACGCCCAATTGTTCAACAACAATAGCTTTTACTTTGTCAAATGTGCTCATTACATACACCTCCTTTCACGTAGTCTATGTATAGGATCTTGCGTTTACATCACCATTCCGCCGTCTACATTGAGAACTTGGCCAGTAATATAACTTGCAAAGTCAGACGCTAAAAATGTTACTACACTAGCAATTTCTTCCGGTTGACCCATGCGACCAAACGGAACTGTAGCTGCAATACCTTCTTTAATTTTTTCAGGTAATACATCTGTCATTGCTGTTTCAATAAATCCTGGTGCTACTGCATTCACAGTAATACCACGAGCGGCTAATTCTTTGGCACAAGTTTTAGTAAAGCCAATTACCCCTGCTTTAGCAGCGGCATAATTGGCCTGACCCACATTACCTGTAACACCAGATACAGATGTCATGTTGATAATGCGACCAGCACGTTGTTTTACCATAAGCTTAGCAACTGCTTTTGTCACTAGGTATACACCTTTTAAGTTGATATTCAATACATCATCCCAGTCGGAATCTTTCATACGAATCAATAATCCGTCACGAGTGATACCTGCATTGTTTACAAGAATGTCAATATGACCAAATGCATCTACTGCTTCATCCACCATAGCCTGTACATCCTCAGCATTACCTACATCAGCTTTAATTTTAATTGCTTTACGGCCTAATGCTTCAATGGCATCTACAGTTTCTTGTGCTATTGCTTCATTACCAATAAAGTTTACTACTACATCTGCTCCAGCCTTTGCTAGTTCAATAGCAGTGGCTTGCCCGATACCACGGGATGCACCAGTAACTAACGCTACTTTACCTGTTAAATTCATGTTATTCTCCTTGTAAGAATGCAATCGCTGCTGCTAAGGATGATTCATCTTCAACATTGGCTAATTCCATTGCTTTATTAATTTTTTTAGTGAAACCTGTCAACACTTTGCCAGGGCCTACTTCTACAAAGCGAGTAGCTCCAAAGTCTACCATTGTAGCTACACAATCTTCCCAAAGTACTGGTGCAGCCGCTTGTTTTACTAAAGCGTTTTTAATAGTAGCACCATCTTTTAGAATTTCACCTGTAATATTCGCTACAACAGGAATTTGAGCATCTTTTACTTCGATTTTATCTAATTCTTCTTGTAATCGTTTCGCTGCTGGTTCCATCAAACGACTATGGAAAGGCGCACTAACTGGTAACATAACAGCACGCTTAGCACCAGCTTCTTTCATTTTTTCAGCTGCCACTTCTACGGCTTTTGTAGCACCAGCAATTACAATTTGTCCTGGGCAGTTAAAGTTAACTGCTTGTACAGATCCTACAGTATCATTCACTTCTCCGCAGATGCGAACTACTTCTTCACGTGGCAATGCTAAGATAGCCGCCATAGCACCTTCGCCCAATGGCACTGCTTCTTGCATATATTCACCACGTTTATGTACAACATAAACAGCATCTTTAAAATCAAGAACCCCTGCTGCTACGAGAGCACTATATTCACCAAGGCTATGACCACCTACGATATCAGGTGTAAAGCCTTTCTCTTTTAAAATTTCATAGCATGCCACACTAGCTGTTAAAATTGCAGGTTGTGTGTTTGCTGTTTTTACTAATTCCGTATCTGGACCTTCAAAACATAATTGTGAAATGGAATATCCCAATGCTTCATCTGCTTGTGCAAAACGCTCTCTTACGATAGGATACGCTTCGTACAAATCTTTCAACATACCTACTTTTTGAGACCCTTGACCAGGGAATACAAATGCTATTTTCATAAGGCTTCCTCCTGCTTATCGGATAACAGATTTTAAGTTCAACATAACTTCTTCTGCTTCACGAACAATATCTTGAATGATTGTAGCGCAAGGTTTAATATCAGTTAACATACCTGCGATTTGTCCAATCATAACGGAACCATTTTTAGTTTCCCCTTCAATAGCAGCTTTTCTAAGTGTACCAGCACCTAGGTTTTCAAGAGCTTCTTTTGGTGCTCCGCTGAACTCAAGGGATTGATATTTACGAGCTAATAAGTTCTCAATGATACGAACTGGGTGACCTGTTGTCAAGCCTGTCATCACTGTAGAACGATCTTTCGCTTTTAATACAGCTTCCTTATAATTTTCATGGGCAATACATTCTTCAGATACTACGAAACGAGAACCCATTTGAACGGCACTAGCGCCCAATGCTAAGGCTGC
>CAUQZV010000091.1:0-3586 GCA_963522415.1 uncultured Veillonella sp.
ATGATAGGAGTTAGCCGTGAGTGGCTACGAAAAAAAATACATCCTATAGCCGTAAAAGAATTTGAGGAAGAGTTGGCACGAGTTGGCATAGTTGGCAAAATGAAATGATATAATAGTATTGTAAAGGTTTAACAAGCACCTACTTTCATAAAATATAACATAACAAGAAATGACGTCATTAGCTGGACGTCATTTTTTGTATCCAGTATAATATGAAATTGCTATATTGGTGTATTATCAGATACCAAATGAAGCGGTTATATGAAAGGAGAAAACATGGAACATTACATACAAGTCATTATTATGCTAGCACCTGGATTCATTGCAAAAGAAGTGAGCAAATGGTTAGGATATGTGCAGTTAAAGCATACTGCAATGGAACAAGTATTAGACTATTTTTTATATAGTGTATTCACCATGGCTCCTACTTTATGGGTGCTATATCTATGGGGATATAACATAGAGTACTTACCAGTAAATATAAATAGTGTAATAGTGTATGCAATAATTTCTTTATTCAGTGGTTGCCTAGTGGGGGCTATATGGGCCTTGTACGTGAAGCACATGATTCAAAGGCTAATTGATTGGGTTACATTAAAACGATTTGGTTACGAATATGTACAAGAAAAAACTTTGATTGATAGCAACCTCATGGATGGACAAGACCATTTCATAGAAGTGATTAGGGATGGAAATCGAATTGCTTTAGGAAGGTTTGAGGGGATTACATTTAAGGATGATGAAAATTATATTTTAAAAGTAAATAGCCACCCTGTATATGAAGAGTGGCTAGAAGATACAAGATGGGAAGAACACTTTCAACATAAATGTAAGTTCATAGATGCAACACATAATATTGAGATTGTAGAGTATTTCTTCCCAGATGGTTTTTTCTCAAAATCGTTTGATATTAAAAAAGTCCCTACTTCGATGGAGAGGGAATAACTACTATAGGTGGAGGTGGTGGATTATCTGGACGTTGTACTGGTTTAGATTGTCCGCCACTTCTTTCTTCCTTCGCATAAAAAAGACAATACATACAAATCCTCCTTTTTAGTATTCTATAATTATATCAAAAAAATAAAAAAAGTTAATTATAATAGTTGACAAAATAAACAAGATAGGATACAATATAGACATAAGGTAAAGAAAGGAGGTAAACATATGGAATGGTGGAAAATCTACCAAGAAATAAAAGAAGCCGTTAGCTTCATAACTGATTTAATAACCATCATCACAGTAACATTCGGAGTTATTAGATGGATTAAAAAGAAAATGAAGTAACGGCAAGGGGAGCTTGCTCCCCTATTCTTTCCACTATAGTATAACATATGTACAAAGTATGACAAAATTTGAAATTGTGTTTTCCATATGTATTAGCATTAGCTTAGTATTACGAGACTATGAAAATCAAGGGTGGCTTGGTTGGATAGCAACAGTTTGTGGAGTGCTGTATTTAGCACTAATGGCAAAAAAACTATATGACATGAAACGTTAAAAATAATGTTATATAGCGATAGTTGTAACAGGAGAAATACAAGCAATGACTGAAAAGAATAATGGTTGGGGTGGTGTTCGTGAAGGCGCAGGTCGCAAAGTTGGATGGAGAAAAGGATTCTCTGAAGAACGGAAGCAACGGCAAGTACGAGCCCATGAAGATGAATGGGAACTAATTAAAGAGTTTGTGCAAATCGTAAAGAAAGATAAAGAACGAGCACAACGGATATTAGAAACGGAATAAGGAACAAGGACGCTTAGAAATGGGCGTCCTTTTCTATTGCATGGAAAGAGGTGAGCATATGACAGATGTGCACTGCAATAAAAAACAATGCTTAAATAATCGTAAAGGTTGGTGTATGGCCAAGGCCATACACATTGACGGCATGTGCAGGTCATATGCTCCTGCATCATCATTGATCAACAAGAAGAATACAAACATAGTGAAGCGGTCGGGACGATATAAACAAGGACCAAGTGAAGTATTGAAATAAGGGTAGGCTTTCAAAAAAGGGGTATGCTTATAAAAATGAGTGAGGGAGCTTTCAAAAATTTCTATAACTCCAGGCGTTGGAGACGATGTGCAAAAGCCTATGCACAATCAAAGCTCCATATCTGTGAAAGATGCGGTGGTTTGAAAATAGGAACTAAGCAAGATGGCACACGACAACGCTGGGTAGTGCATCATAAAAAACCAATGGATGCCTTGACGATACAAGATGACAACCTTGCTTATGGTTGGGATAACCTAATGTTCTTATGTATCGAATGCCACAATGCTATCCATCACGAGATGGAGACCTACAGCAAGTACCAAGCATTGACTAGTGGTGCTAGGTTACTACGAGCACGCAAGCGTGAGGTTTCATTTGATGAGAATGGCGATGTAATTTTGATAAATGATATTGATAAATGTAATGAGAACACCCCCCCATAAAGTGGTCCAAATAATCAAAAACTGCACACCGGGGGCGCAGATTCGTAGAATATACAGGTCTCGCACGTGAGGGGTGTAGTTAACAATAGGGAGAAAGGAGGTTTAGACGGTTGACAAATGATGACAAAGCTAAGGCAAAAAAGAAGAGAATCACTGAATATAACAAGATTTTCAAGGAAATATCAACAGAAAAGAAAAAGTTGATTAAGAAAGCAATCGAACAGGCTGTACACATGGAATTTCAACTGGATGAGCTCCAAATGGCCCTTGAAAAAGTCGGATTTGTTGAAGAATATCAAAATGGAAATAACCAATATGGCAAAAAAGAAAGCACAGAATCCAAGGCGTATAATCAGTTGATGAAGAACTATACAGCCGTTGTGAAGATTCTACTTGCTGAATTGCCACGCACTACGCCAGTTGATGAAGATGATGAATTTAAAGAGTTCTTGATGAATCGGGTGGGCAATCGATGAACCCTATTAGAGAATACTACAACGCTATCGTCGATGGTGAGGTAGTTACATCGGATCGTGTGAGACGGGTGTATAAGCATTTAGTCGAAAAGCTGGAGAATCCAGGGCAATATATTTATGATAAAGATCGTGCAGCACTTGCAGTAGATTTTATAGAAATGTTTTGCAAGCACTCCAAGGGGAAATGGTCGGGTAAGCCTGTTATATTGGAACTATGGCAGAAAGCATTAGTTAGTGCCTTATTTGGTTTTATAGATAAAGATACAAAGCTTCGTGAGTATACGGAGCTTATTTTAATTGTGGCACGTAAAAACGGTAAGTCCACATTATCTGCTGCTATTGGCTTATATTTGCTGATTGCTGATGGTGAAATGGGTGCAGAAATCTATAGTGCTGCTACGAAACGAGACCAAGCCAAAATCATATGGGAAGAATCAGCCAATATGATTAAAAAATCTAAGTCATTGAGTCGAGTATGTAGTATTCGTGTAAACAAGATAATTAGTAGCACCAATGAAGGAAAATTTATCCCACTATCTTCGGAATCGAATAGCCTTGATGGATTAAACGTACACGGGGCGCTAATAGATGAGTTACACGCCATCACAGATAAGAACCTCTATGACGTTATCGTAGACGGTATGAGTGCACGTGAACAGCCATTGACGGTAATTAC
>CAUQZV010000092.1:0-3574 GCA_963522415.1 uncultured Veillonella sp.
GCCAATGTACGTCCTACACCGATACCATAGCAACCCATTTGGAATGGAGTTGGACGGCCACCTTGGTTCAATACTGTGGCATTCATAGATTCAGAGTACTTCGTACCCAATTTAAATACTTGACCTACTTCGATACCTTTATCGATGCGAAGTTGACCACTGCATTTAGGGCATGGATCATCGAGAGTAATCAAACGAATTGGTGCCACAATGATATCATCTACATTGAAATCACGGTTAGGATTGATATTGATATAATGCGCATCTGCTGTATTAGCACCACCACATACATTATGTAAGTTCATCACTGTTTCATCCACTACAATGGCAAACTCTTCTGATTGTGAAAGTCCCACTGGGCTAATGAATCCAGCTGTTAATCCCACACGTGCTAAGTCTTCTGGGGTTGCCATTTCTGGCTCAATACCACCTTCTACAGCTCGTTGTACAGCGATTTCATTCACTTCATGGTCACCACGAACAATGGCAAGAATAACTTTACCTTCAATGTTGTAGACTACTGCTTTAATTGTTTTTTCCAATGGCAGTTGTAACATATCGGCTACCGCTTGAATTGACTTAGCATCTGGTGTAGATACTGTTTCCAATGCTTTAGCTTCTTCTGTATCCACTTCCAATGCTTTTGGTTGGCCAATTTCAATATTTGCAGCATAATCACATTTTGTGCAGTGGATAACATCTGCCTCGCCGGATTCTGCCAAAGCCATGAACTCAAAGCTACCGGAACCACCAATAGCACCATTATCTGCTTCTACTGGTTTACATGTTAAGCCACAACGTTTGAAAATTTTACTATATGCCTCATACATATCCCAAAAAGACTTGCTCATACCTTCTTCATCGATGTCAAAGGAATAGGCATCTTTCATGATGAACTCACGGCTACGCATCAATCCATAGCGTGGACGACGTTCATCCCGATATTTATTTTGAATTTGATATAAACTTAACGGTAATTGACGATAGGAATTGACTTCCCCTCGAACTAGATTAGTTACCATTTCTTCATGAGTTGGTCCTAAGCAATATTCACGGCCATGACGATCAGAAATGCGCATCATTTCTGCGCCATACGCAGCCCAACGACCAGATTCTTCCCATAGTTCACTAGGTTGTAAGATCGGCATCATGATTTCTTGGCTATTGATAGTTTCCATTTCTTCACGAATGATTTCATTAATTTTATGAATACTGCGCCAAGCCAATGGTAAATAAGTATATAACCCACCTGCTACTTTACGAACAAAACCTGCACGCAACATTAACTGTTGGCTGATTACATCAGCATCGGAAGGCATTTCACGCAATGTTGGTGCATATAAGCGACTTGCTAACATAACATACTCCTTTATATTCTATATGATTCATACTCTTAATTATCTTCTAACGTTAAAAGATATTGATCGATTTCAGCAAATAAGGTATCTACCAATTCTTGTTCCGGTACAGTTTTTAATACTTTTCCTTTACGGAAAATAATCCCCTGTCCCTTACCTCCTGCAATACCAAAATCAGCTTCTCGTGCTTCTCCAGGTCCATTTACTACACATCCCATAACAGCTACACGGATTGGGGCTTTTATGGCCTTCAATCGTTCTTCAACAATATCTGCCATATTGAATAAATTGACTTGACATCTGCCACAGGTAGGACAAGAAATCATAGTCGCTCCAAAAGTACGAAGTTCCAAAGAACTTAAAATAGTTTTTGCTACCTCTACCTCGTGGATTGGATCGCCCGTTAAGGACACACGAATGGTATCACCGATACCATCTGCTAAGAGTGTTCCAATACCGATAGCCGATTTAATCGTTCCTTGTTTAATAGTGCCTGCTTCCGTTACACCTAAATGCAATGGATACGGTATTTTACTAGATAATTTACGGTATGCTTCAATCATTAAAGGTACATCTGTAGCTTTAATGGAAACTTTCATTTGGTCATATTCTAAAGATTCTAAAATACGAATATGTTCTAAGGCAGTATCCACCATACCATCCGCTGTAGGATGTCCACCATGGGCATCTAATACATGTTGTGGTAAAGAACCAGCATTGACACCTATACGAATAGGAATCAATTTAGGTTTCGCTTTTTCCACAACTTTTACCACATTATCGATACTACCAATATTTCCTGGATTAATGCGAAGCCCATCAATTCCACTGTCAATAGCTTGCAGTGCTAACCGATAGTCAAAATGGATATCCGCAATTAATGGAATCATCGCACGCTCTTTGATATCTTTAATTGCTTTTGCTGCAGCCATATCAGGAACAGCTAAACGAACCAATTCACAACCAGCAGTAGCTAGGCGATTGATTTCCTCAATAGATTGTTCTACTTTCACAGGATTAGTAGTAATCATAGATTGGATACTGACAGGTGCGTTATCACCAATATGGACGGTACCCACTTGAATACCTTTTGTCGGTTTACGTTCTATCATAGGATACCTCTAAAATAATCGTAGAATATCTTGGAATGTAGAATATACAAACACTAATAATAATAGGCCTACGCCAGTCATTTGGATGTATTGTAATGCCTTCTCTGGTAGTTTACGCCCCGTAATTCCTTCTAGAATTAATAACACCAAGTGGCCACCATCTAAGACGGGAATTGGCAATAGGTTGATAACTCCAAGGTTTAAGCTCAATAATGCAGTAAATAGCAGTAGACTAATAAAACCATGTTGTGCTACTTGCCCTGCCATTTGTGCTACACCGATAGGACCTGCTACATCGCCTTTACTGTGTCCTGTTACAATATTCCATAAACCTTGTACCATATCAGTAAGGGTGGATCCAGTGTGAGATACAGCATTTACCGCAGATTCGCCAATACTATACTCTTTTACTTCCAATACTGGATTGATTCCGATAACGGCTCTATCACCTGACTCACGAGGAATCACTGTCGTAGATATAGTCTCACCATTTCTATCTAAGGTAACTGACACTACATGATTGCTATGACCTTTTAGAGACTCTGTAATATCTTTCCATTCTTGAATGTATTGACCATTAATGGATACAATTTTGTCTCCTTTTTGGATACCAGCCGTAGCCGCTGGATTTCCTGCTAATACATCTCCAATAATCGGTTCCTGAGATGGTATTGTGGTTCCATGGAACGCGAATACAAAAAAGTATATCACAATAGCCAATAAAAAGTTAAATGTAGCACCTGCAGCGATAACGATAAATCGTTGCCATACAGGTTTACTATTAAAACCACGTTCGCCAGCATCTTCCGATGGATCCATACCAGCAATTTTATTGAATCCACCTAGTGGTAATAAACGTAAGGAATATAGTGTTTCTCCTTTTTGTTTCTGTATGACATTAGGGCCAATGCCGATAGCAAATTCATCAACACGCATGCCACAGGCTTTCGCCGTTAGAAAATGTCCCAATTCGTGAATCATAACTATAACGCCGAATACGAAGACAGCTCCTAAAATTGTAATTAACATGCACTTCTCCTTTGTATTTCTTTGGTAGCTTCTTGTCTAGCCCAGGCATCCATAGCAAGTACTTCTTCTATGGAT
>CAUQZV010000093.1:0-3425 GCA_963522415.1 uncultured Veillonella sp.
GCGTCTACTCCAAGCACCCTGCTTGAAATTCCAGATTTGGAAGATGTTCATACTATTTGTGATGTGATTGCATCCCTTGGTGTGAAAGTAACAAAAGATGGAGAAAATATTACCTTTGATGCGTCTACAATTTCTGCTACAGAGGCGCCTTATGATTTAGTGCGTCGTATGCGTGCATCCTTTTTGGTGATGGGACCTTTATTGGCGCGCAAAGGGGAAGCTCGTATTGCCTTACCAGGTGGTTGTGCTATTGGCAGTCGTCCTATTGATTTGCATTTAAAAGCTTTTGAAGCATTAGGTGCGACTATCACTATGGGAGAAGGTTTTGTAGAAGCAAAGGCTCCAGAAGGCTTGAAAGGTAACTTAATTTATTTAGACTTCCCAAGTGTAGGAGCCACAGAAAATGTCATTATGGCAGCGACTTTTGCAGAAGGCAAAACAATCATTGAAAATGCTGCAGAAGAACCAGAAATTGTTGATTTAGCTACCTTCTTAAATAGTATGGGTGCTAATATTCGCGGTGCTGGTACAGATGTGATTCGTATTGAAGGCGTCAAAGAATTAAAAGGTGCTGTGCATACAGTGATTCCAGACCGCATTGAAGCGGGTACTTATTTAATTGCTGCAGCTATGGCTGGTGGCGATGTATATGTAGAAAATGCCCTTTCGGAGCATTTAAAGCCAGTGGTAGCTAAGTTAAAAGAAGCTGGTGTTACGGTAGAAGAAGATATTGATGGTATTCGTGTTATCAGTAATGGACAGTTGAAAGCAACATCTATTAAAACCTTGCCATACCCTGGATTCCCTACAGATATGCAGGCTCAATTTATGGCTATGACGACGATTGCCAAAGGTACAAGTACTGTGATGGAAACAGTCTTTGAAAATCGTTTTATGCATGTGGATGAGTTGAAAAAAATGGGTGCTTCCATTGAGGTAGATGATCGTAAAGCTATCGTAACCGGTGTTGAACAATTGGTAGGTGCTGAAGTAGAAGCGACTGATTTACGTTGTGGTGCGGCTCTTGTGTGCGCAGGCTTAGCTGCTTCTGGGGTGACCAAAGTGGGGCAATTGACGCATATTGATCGTGGCTATGATAATTTAGTTACAAAATTAAAAGGAATAGGTGCTAACATTGTTCGGGTGGACGAGTAAGCCAAAACAGCCTCAAACTAGAGAGGATAGACGGAAACAACGTCGTGTACGTAGAAAACCAATAGGAACGACTACCAAGCAAACGTCCTTTAAGCGAGAAAGTCGCTCCCTATCATTTCTTGAAAAAATGAGCCTTCTATGGACTACTGATATTGGTATCGATTTGGGTACCACTAACGTAGTGATGTATGTCAAAGGCCGAGGTATTGTCTTAGATGAGCCAGGATTTGTGGCTTGCGATACAAAGACTAGAGAAGTGATTGCCGTAGGTCATGAAGCACGAGCGATTTTAGGTAGAACCCCAGAGGGCATCGAAGTGATTCAGCCTTTGAAAGGTGGTGTCATTGCCGATTATGATACAACAGCGTATATGTTGCGTCATTTTATCCGCCGTGTAGTACCTGTATCGGGAATCATTCGTTCTCGCATCATAGCCTGTGTGCCATCTAGTATTACGCCAGTAGAAAAACGGGCTGTCTTAGAAGTATTATTACAAGCTGGGGCTCGTAAAATAGTTCTCATGGAAGAACCGTTAGCAGCAGCTATTGGGACAGGTTTGGATAAAGCGGAGCAAGTAGGTGCTATGGTGGTTGATATCGGTGGTGGGACTACGGATATTGCTGTGATTTGTGATTCTGGTGTGGTAGTCAGTGAGAGTTTGCGCATCGGTAGTGATACCTTTGATGAAGCATTACTACAATATATGAAGCGGAAGAAAAAATTACTGATAGGGCCACTCACTGCGGAAGATTTAAAAATCGAAGTGGGAACTGTAGATCCTAGGTCGGATGAGGAACGAGCTATCGTGCGAGGTCGACACAGTGTGACAGGCTTGCCACGGGCGGTGGAAATTACTTCAAAAGATATGAAGTTTGCTCTAGAAAGACCAGTGCAACATATCATTGAAGGAATCATTAGCATTTTAGAAAAAACACCTCCAGAATTATTGGCGCAAATTAATCACCATGGTATTATTTTGACTGGTGGAGGCTCTCAGCTTCGTGGTTTAGACCGAATGATTACAGAAAAAACGGGTCGTCCTGCTTATGTAGTGGAACATCCTAGGTATTCTGTTATCTTGGGCACAGGAAAAGCGCTATCAGAGTTGAATCAATTGCGCGATACCTTGGAAGAACTACGATAAGTGGTACTTGACTTCATGATTTTTTCATATACAAAGTTTATGATAAGGGAAGTAAGATAGTGTATGAAAAGATAGACTATTTTACTAGGAATTGATTGTTCTGACTCTTGAAAATATGATATACTGTACATGGAAGAAAATTGTAGGAGGTGTATATATATGAAAAAAGTTTTTCTATATAGTTTGGGGGCATTGTTAGCAGCATTTTTAGTGACATCTACGGCAGAGGCTGCACCAGTAAATCATGAAACTGTGTTATCTGGTGAAGTCGTATCTGTGGTTAGTGTAGGAACTTCTGTCAAAGAAGGGGACCCATTGCTAACAGTACAAACATTAGGGGGACCTATGGTAGCATCCCGTGCCACTGTGAACGGTGTGGTACAAACAGTCTCTGTGGAGCCAGGTGCTACAGTGGAACGAGGTCAAATTATAACAGTGATCAATAACTAATTATTAATAATCAATAAGAAGAGGCGATATAGATGCAATTACATCGTTTTTGGCGTCGGTACACTAAGGGTGTGCTGGCGCTCTTATTGTGTGGGGCTACTTTTACAAGTGCTCATGCAATAGAATTTATGAAAGTAGAGGATTTACACCGTGGCATGGTAGGTCATGCGGATACAGTAGTACAAGGGGATAAAATTGATTCTTTCAAAGTGGAAGTCCTAGGCGTTATGAAACAACGTGGCCCATCGGGGGATTTGATTTTAGTGAAAGTATCAGGTCCCATCATTGATGCATCGGGGGGGATTGTTCATGGTATGAGTGGTAGCCCCGTATACATTGATGGAAAATTGGTAGGTGCTGTTGCCTATGGCTGGGGATTTACAGACGGTACTTTGGGCATGGTAACACCTATCGATCAAATGGTGAAACTGTGGGATGAGAAATACCAAAAAGATTTACCGAATCCATGGAAAGATACACAATTGATTCCGTTGGGCACACCATTGATGGCAGATGGTTATGATGAAACATCCTTAGCATATTTGGGAACAAAATTTAAGGACTTTGGTTATAAAGGATATGCTACGGCTAGTGACAGCACGGATGATATTGTGAAACCAATGGTGCCTGGTGGCTCTATTGCGGCGTTACTGGTAAAAGGTGATTTGAAGATGGG
>CAUQZV010000094.1:0-3371 GCA_963522415.1 uncultured Veillonella sp.
TTTCTTTTTTTATTACTTCCATACAAATACTTGGGAACAGCGTAAGTTGGGGGAGGTTGCATCCTTAAGAGGGGGATATGCATTTAAAAGTGATAAGTTTTTGAAAACAGGTGTACCAATAATAAGAATTTCAAATATTTTATCGGATGGAATCATTGGGGGAGAGTTTGCGTATTATTATGAAGAGCAAATGGAAGAAAATTTTCTAGTAAAAAATAAGTCCATACTTATTGCAATGTCGGGTGCAACAACAGGTAAAGTAGGCATATTACACTGTGAAGAAAACCAAAAGTTTTACCAAAATCAGCGGGTAGGATATTTTGAACCAAATGATCAATGGAGTTATAAATTTATAGGTGCATTTGTTAAATCTAAATTGTTTGAAAAACAGCTAGATTCTGTTTTGGTTGCTGGAGCACAACCTAATATATCGTCACGAGATATAAATGATTTTGATATTTATATTTCTAATGATATAAATGAGCAAAATCAGATAGGAGTGTTTTTCGAAGAGTTCGACAACCTTATCACCCTTCATCAGCGTAAGTATTTCCTCAACTTTCACATGACACGATAGATACACAATATATCTCTCCGTATATGCTTTTTTTGAAATATACGAGTAAGATATGTATAAGAGCCATTTCTATGTTGTCATGTATAGTAAGAGGTGTGAATATGGTAAAGGCTGAGGAAGGATCGGAATTATTTTGCAAGTATTATGAACGGTGGATTCGGATGTACAAGGAAGGGGCTATTCGAGAGGTGACCATGAAGAAGTACGAGATCACGTTGGTATGGTTACAGAAATTGGTGCCTGACTTACGACTTTCAGAGTTAAATCGAATTACCTATCAACAATTATTAAACGACTATGCAGTGTATCATGAACGACAAACAACGATGGACTTTCACCATCAGTTGAAAGCAGCTGTACTGGATGCGGTGGATGAGGGATTCATTGATCGGGATCCGACACGAAAAGCAATCATTAAGGGAAAGGCCCCGAAAGAAAAGAAGATTAAGTATTTAAATCAGTTCGAGTTGCACACGTTGCTGGTACATTTACATCTTACGCCGGAAATTAATTGGGACTGGTTTATTTTTATTATTGCCAAGACAGGCATGCGTTTTTCAGAAGCGTTAGCATTGACGCCAAAAGACTTTGATTTTTCACATCAATCACTGATTGTGAATAAAACTTGGGATTACAAAGGGAATGGTGGATTTTTGCCTACGAAAAATAAGTCTTCTGTGCGAAAGATTCAATTGGATTGGCAAACGATTATTAAATTTTCTGAATTAATCAGAGATTTGCCAGAGGACAAACCAATCTTTGTGAAAGGTCCTGTGTACAATTCAACGGTAAATGATAGGTTAGAGAGATATTGCAAGGACTTAGGGATTCCCGTTATTTCTGTTCACGGATTACGACATACCCATGCATCGTTGTTGCTGTTTGCAGGGGTATCCATTGCCAGTGTTGCTAGACGGTTAGGTCATGCCAGCATGACCACAACGCAGAAAACATATATCCATATCATTCAAGAGTTGGAAAATAGGGATATTGATTTGGTCATGCGATCGATGGCAGGGTTGGCATAAACTATTTCCATAGAATGGCTCTTTTTACATAACAAAGAGCTGTCACTCATATGTAGTAAACCCTACACATATAGTGACAGCTCCTATCGTATTAAATGCTACAATATATGACTTAGTACCAGCGTGTTAATGGTAGTTCATTGTTAATGCATTTTGTCATCAGAATTTGATGCAAATCCATGTTACCAATATAGAAACCAGCGGCACAACCACATAGATATAAATCCCACATGCGTACAAATTCAGTGCCCCGTATTTGTTCTACTTGGTCACGAACACCTTGGAAATTATTGTACCAATGCATCAATGTTTTGTAATAGTGAAAGCGTAAATTTTCCACATCCAGAACATTCATATCATATTCGTAGGCAAGACCAATGATTTCTCTTAGGGAAGGCAAGGATCCACCAGGGAAGATGTATTTACGAATCCATGCACTGGTTTCCTTTTCTGCAGGATCACTAATATAATGAAGTAAAAATAAACCTCCTTCTTTTAGCATAGCTGAGGCATCTTCCATGTATATAGGTAAATTAGGGCGACCTACATGTTCTAACATGCCTACACTTACCATACGATCGAACTGACGACCAGAGGCGGCTACATCGCGATAATCTATTAGATCAATTTCCACTTGACCCTCAAGACCAAACTGTTTAATTCGCTCTTGTCCTTTTTTCCATTGCTCTTCTGATAATGTACAGCCATAGCCTTTGACTCCATATTTTAGGGCCGCTTCAATGAGAAGGAACCCCCAGCCGCAACCAATATCAAGGAGTGTCATGCCTTCTTGTAAGTGTAATTTATCAAGAATATGATGTACTTTCTGATATTGTGCATCTTTAAGACTGTCATTTTCCTTTTTGAAATAGGCACAAGAATAACTCATAGTTTCATCGAGCCATAAACTATAGAAATCATTCCCTAAATCATAATGAGATGAAACTTGTTGTTTTTGATCTTTCTTTCTAAGACCCATATTAAAGAGGGAACTAAGTACTTTTTTGTTAATAGAGTCTTTGTTAACATGACCTAATACGACGCAAAGAGCTTTGAATAAATCCCCTTCAATTTCTATATCTTTGCGCATGTAGGCTTCACCTAGTGCCAATTCTGCGGATACTAATATATCCTTTTTGGGAATATCTTTATTGACAATAATGGTAAACTCCGGTTCTCCTTCGCCGATGGTATATTCTTTATCTCCAACTTTTACAACAAAGCAATGATCGTTGAATCGTTCCAAATAGTGTACTAAAAAAGTATCAAAAAGTTTAGAAAACATAAGTAAGTCCTTTCTTGCCTTTATGCATAATATACATTATATGCATTATTTGAATATGTATTTAAATCATTTATCTAATCACACATGACACAATTTGTAAAACTACATAGCAAATATATATAATGTTAAAAAGAGAAGTCCTTGGATTATGGGGATTTTTGATATACCATATATATTTGATATGAATAGGTAAACCTAATGAAGATATTATATACCTTTTATACAAAAAATACATTATATACATAAATGAATCAATTTGGATAATATATGTATGTATTGTATTATAAAGTTTGCGTCACATGTGATATAATAATTGATTACTAAATTTTTAATAATATTTTACTAAAGCTTTACTAAAAGCTGTTTACAGAAAAGATATCTGTTGAATGGCAGTTGTTGCAGGTAGATACTTTAAGCTTAATATACGAGGTGCACATCCTTGAAGTATTGAAATAGATAATGAAAGGTTCTAAAGAAAAAT
>CAUQZV010000095.1:0-3239 GCA_963522415.1 uncultured Veillonella sp.
TAGGTCAGGGTTTTATGGAGAAGCTAGCACAACAAGTGCATGATGAGTTTCAACAAGCGGGGTATACAGTGCCGACACCAATCTTGCGCTTGCGGTACATGACGAGTCGTTGGGGATCTTGTATGCCTGTAAAAGAAATTATCACCATGAACACACGATTGCTATTAGGGCCTACGGAGTTTGCTCACTATGTAATGGTCCATGAATTTGCGCACTTCATCGAGGCTAACCATTCGTCACGCTTTTACAAGGTCATGAATGATGTGTTGCCGAACTGGCAACAAGTGAAAGCGAAGATGCGTGCATATTATACATAAATGTGCCTAGCATCGACGTACCAAGCAGTAACATGTATCAAATAAAACAATGCCTGTGTAATTGGCTGTGCGAATTACATAGGTATTTTTAAGTTTGAAAGCATGCAGTAATTGATAGGTGTCAAATGCTTTCACGGTACACTGAAATATGCAATGTATGATATAATAAAGGGAATGAAAGCATACCGTGTTACGTTAGTAAGGAGGGCCCATGAGACCATTTGTACATCTGCATAGTCATAGTGAATATAGCCTCATTGATGGCATTAGCCGATTGCCACAAATGGTGAGTCGTGCGAAAGAACTCAATATGCCTGCCCTAGCGTTAACGGACCATGGTAATATGTATGGAGCCATATATTTTTATAAAGAGGCCATAGCACAAGGTATTAAACCCATCTTAGGATGTGAAGTATATGTGACCGAAGGTAGTCGTTTTAACCGCCCTGAAGGTAAGACTTATGAACGATTAAAGCATTTAATTCTCTTAGCAGAAACCATGGAAGGATACGAAAATATTGTAAAAATCGTATCTAAATCCTCTACAGAAGGGTTTTACCGCAAGCCGCGTGCAGACAGAGATTTGCTATCTACCTACAACAAAGGAATTATCGCTTTGAGTGCTTGTATTGCAGGAGAAATTCCGCAATTAATATTACAGGACAATATTGAAGGCGCTCATCGTGCCTTGGAATGGTATATTGAGACTTATGGGAAAGAGAACTTTTTCCTAGAGATTCAGAACCATGGAGATCCTAAGGAATTGCGGGTCCAAGATGTATTGGTAGAGATGGCGGAGCAATATGGTGTAGGTCTAGTATGCTCCAATGACTTTCACTATGTTTATGCAGACGATGCGGAAGCGCATGATATTAAGGTATGTATCGCTACGGGTGCAAGGCGGAATGATGTAGACCGCATGAAGTTTTTCAGTAATGAGTTTTACATGAAAAGCGGCGATGAAATGGAAGAACTCTTTGGTCATATTCCAGAAGCCTTGGATAATACTTTGAAGATTGCGGAACGTTGCCATGTAGAGTTCAATTTTGATGCGCACCATTTGCCGAAATTTGATGTACCAGAAGGGGAAACGGCACATTCTTATTTGCGTAAGGTGTGTGAGTCCTATATTCCTCAATTCTACCCAGAGGTAACACCGGTATTACAAGAGCGGCTAGATTATGAATTAGGCGTTATTAGTCGCATGGGCTTTGAAGATTACTTCCTCATCGTTTGGGACTATGTGAAATATGCTCGTGAACATGGGGTACTAGTAGGCCCCGGTCGTGGTAGTGCAGCAGGGTCAGTGGTAGCCTACTTATTAGGGATTACAGGGTTAGATCCTATTAAATATGATTTGCTCTTTGAACGGTTCCTGAATCCAGAGCGGGTGAGCATGCCCGATATCGATATCGACTTTTGCTATGAAACTCGTAATAAGGTCATCGACTATGTGACAGAAAAATATGGACAAGAACGAGTGGCGCAAATTATTACCTTTGGTACCGAAGCGGCTCGTGCCGTTATCCGTGACGTAGGTCGTGTATTAGATATGCCTTTACCAGAGGTGAATCGGTTAGCAAAAATGATTCCCAATGAGCTAGGTATCACTTTGAAAAAATCTTTAGAGGTAAAAGAACTCAAAGACTTGTATGATACAGACGAATCCGTAAAAGAATTATTTGATCTTTGCTTGCGTTTAGAAGGAATTGCTAGAAACTCTTCTACCCATGCAGCTGGGGTCGTAATTTCAGCAGCACCATTAGATGAGTATGTGCCGGTACAAAACTCCAATGAAGATGGTTTTGTCACGCAATATGATAAAGATAATATCGAAGAACTAGGCCTATTGAAGATGGACTTTTTGGGACTTCGCACGTTGACTGTAATGGGCGAGGCACTGCGCTTGATTAAAGAAAACCACGGTATTGACTTAGACTTGGATGCCATCCCATTAGATGACAAGGCTTCCTGTGAAATCTTATGTAAAGGGGAAACAGCAGGGGTCTTCCAGTTAGAATCGGAAGGGATTACAAAATTAGTAATGGATTTGAAGCCAGAACATTTTGAAGATTTAATTCCTTTAGTGGCCCTCTATCGGCCGGGACCGTTGGGATCGGGCATGGTAGAAGATTTCATCAAGCGCCGTCACAAAGAAAAAGAAGTGACCTATTTACACCCTATATTAGAGCCTATTTTAGAGGACACATTTGGAGTTATCTTATATCAAGAACAAGTTATGCAGATTGCCTCTGCTATGGGTGGATTCTCCTTGGGGCAAGCGGATTTAATGCGCCGTGCCATGGGTAAGAAAAAGGAATCTGTACTAAAAGCACAGCGAGATTCCTTTG
This sequence comes from uncultured Veillonella sp., assembly GCA_963522415.1. Classification (GTDB taxonomy): domain Bacteria; phylum Bacillota; class Negativicutes; order Veillonellales; family Veillonellaceae; genus F0422. The sequence continues at coordinate 2,669 of CAUQZV010000095.1, forward strand.
TGACTGGTTCTGTGAATAATGGTATCGATGAGAAATTGGCTAACGAAGTATTTGATCTCTTGCTATATTTCGCAGGTTATGGATTCAATAAATCCCACTCTGCTGCTTATGCCTATATTGCGTATCAAACGGCGTATCTGAAAGCCCATTATTTCCCAGAGTTTATGGCAGCTACTATGACAAGCTTTATGGGTAATATGGATAAAATGACGAATTACATCAATGTGTGTAAAGCGAAACAAGTGGCTGTATTAGGACCAGATATCAACCATTCAGAGTGTATGTTTACCGTACAAAATGGACAAATTCGTTTTGGTTTAGGTGGTATCAAACATGTAGGTGATAATGCGATCGAAGAATTACTAGCAGAACGTAAGGCAAATGGGCAATTTACATCCATTGTTGATTTCTGCGAACGTATACCATACCGCGTGGTCAATAAGCGTTTATTGGAAAGTTTAATCCGATGCGGGGCGATGGATTCTTTCAAAGAAAATCGAAATCAGCTATTACAGATTTATGAACAAGCCCAAGGAATTGGTTCTAAAGGGCAAAAAAATAGTGCTTTAGG
>CAUQZV010000096.1:0-3076 GCA_963522415.1 uncultured Veillonella sp.
TTCTTTCGAAGTAATTACCTTACATTGTTCAGTTTTCAAAGATCAACTTTGTCATTCACAACTCTGTGTTGTGGCGACTAGATTATAATAACAGATTCACAATTTCGTGTCAACAGTTATTTTTAATCTTTTTAATCTTTTTAATTTTCTTAATTGCTAAGCTGTAAGAAAATTAAAAGTGCTTGTGTCTCAAGCACTGAATGTATTATATGATATTTTTAAACATTTTGCAACCCCTTTCCCAATATTTTTTAAACAAGCATAACCGCCGTATAGCTTGAGAAGAAATATATTGCTCGTTTCTAATGACACCACCAAGGAATGCCATCTTTGCGTAGAACGTTTTGCTATATCCTTATTACCTAAATGCCGAAACGCAGAAACGAGCAACATGTTCCTGAACAAGCATAACCACTGTATAGCTTGAGAAGGAATATGTTGCTCGTTTCCCTTTCACCAATCAAGCATTCTAGCAAAACAGAATAGCTTTATTAGAGACGATTTCGTGCATCTTTTTTATTATTGGATTTCCAAATTGCCCACAAAGACGTAGCTACGCAAATGGAGGAGTACGCACCACTCACGAAACCAACAATCATACATAGAGCAAAGTTCTTTGTTGTATCCCCACCAAAAAAATATAAGGAGCAACATGCGAACAATACTGTAGACAATGTATAACAAGAACGATGGATACTTTGATGGATACTTGCATTGGCAAGATCTGCAAATGTATCTGTACGTTTATGAGTATGTGTATTTTCACGAATTCGGTCAAAGATTACGACAGATTCATTCATAGAGTAACCGATAACTGTCAAAATCGCTGCCAAGAAGGAGGAATCAATTTCTAAATGGAAGAAAGAGAATATCCCCAATACCATGATAAGGTCATGGAAGATAGCAGACAAACAAGACAAGGCTACACGATACTCAAATCGATATGTAATATATAGTGCTAGCGCTACAAAAGCAATGAGCAAATTAATCAATGCATGCTCTGTGACTTCAGAACCGATTACAGCACCTACAGATTCAATACGCTTTACTGTTCCTTCCGCTAGATTTTTATTCAACGCCGCTACCACAGCTTGACTTTCACTAGCCTCAAGGTTACGAGTACGAATCATTACCGTTTTACCTTCTGATTCAGTAGCATCTGCACCAGATAATTGGATCACTGCATTTTCTAATTCAAAGGCTTTCAAATTTTCCCGTACAGCGGATACCTGCACCGGCTTACTAAATTCCACTTCTACAATGGTACCACCTGTAAAATCGATACCAAAGTTAAATCCATACATAAACATGGAAATAATACTTAGAATAACCGCAATGGAGGAGATACTAAACCACCAACGATGACGTTTTATTACATCAAATGTCATTTTTTCTTATCTCCTTTCTTAAATGCTTCAATTGTAACAGATGGAGATACGTTAGAACCATACCAGAATGGACGATTCGTAATTTGTGCTGCAATAAGCATATGCATTAAGGTACGGCTCATGGATACAGCTGTAAACATAGATACTATAACCCCTAATGCCAAGTTGATGGCGAAACCTTTTACAGGGCCACTACCAAGAACAATGAGGATCACTGCTGTAATCATAACGGATGTATTCGCATCAAAGATCGTATCAAAAGCACGACGGAACCCAGATTCCATGGACATGCGTAATGTTTTACCTTCCACCACTTCTTCTTTGAACCGTTCAAAGATTAGGATATTCGCATCCACGGCAACCCCCATACTGAGGATAATACCAGCTACACCCGGCAAGGTCATGGTCGCATTCAAAGCATGCGGCCCTAAGATTGCTACCAAAATTAACACAAACACCAATAAAGCGATCGTCGCTACGAATCCAGACAATCTGTATAAAACAAGCATAAATACAATAATTAAGGCAATACCAACACCAAAAGCTACGACAGATTTATCTTTAGAGTCTTGACCCAAGGTAGGACCAACGGTACGCACTTCCATAACTTCTACTTTTACAGGCAATGCACCAGAACGTAGTAAAATAGCTAAGCTTTTCGCTTCTTCCAAGTCACGGCTACCAGTTATACGAGCACTACCACCAGTAATTGGTTCGTTGACCACTGGATTTGTCAATTGCTCACCATCCAAATAAATGCCGATGTGACGACCAATATTAGCTGTTGTTAAGGCACCGAATTTTTTCGCACCTTCATCTGTTAATTGGATATTAACGGATGCTTGTTTACCTTCTAATTGTTCTTTTGCATCTTTTAAGTCATTACCATCTAAATGGACTTTGCCATTTTCATCACGGAACTCAAGAACCGCCGTTTTACCAACTGTTTCGATGGCTTTTTGTGGATCTTTTTCACCAGGTAATTCGATAATAATACGTTTTTTACCTTCTCGTTGAATGATAGGCTCTGTTAAGCCCATTTCATTAATACGACGGCCTAAAATTTGAATAACCCGTTCTACTGCATCATCTGTAACCACGTTAGGGCCAGAATCTTGTGCTTCTAATACAATGTGAGTACCACCTTGTAAATCCAACCCTTGTTTAATGGAGTTAGCAAGTGGTCCAATGAGCCAAATAAATAGGCCTAAAATCACTGCTACTACGCCGAAAAAGCGTAAAGCTGCTTTTGTGTTCAATGGATTCCCTCCTATTCTTTATAACAATGGATACTCTCTGATGGTGTCACAATGGTATGCATCCACTCATCATGAGGTGCCATGGGTAACATTTCTTCTAAAATTTGATTATCCCAGGCTATACCGATTCGGTTCTCTACAGCAATCTGTTGTAAGTATCGGTCATAATATCCAGCTCCCATTCCCATGCGACCGCCTCTACGATCAAAGGCTAGACCAGGAACGAGAATACAATCCAATTGTGTTGGTTCTACGATGTCATAGGGTTCGTTTGGAATACGGATTCCCAATGTTCCCCTTGCGAGGGACTCTAAATCAGTAATCCGAACACCTACCATCTCTGTTTTGGTCACGCACACAGGTACATAAACATGCTTCCCCTGCTCCAAGGCTTTTATGATGAAAGCATCAAGATTGGCTTCCTTGGGC
>CAUQZV010000097.1:0-3010 GCA_963522415.1 uncultured Veillonella sp.
ATATGGTAGACCTAATTATATTAATAGTGAAAATGATTGGTTCTATGGATATTTTGTGTGGGCTTCAGATGCAATAAGGGGTATATATTTTGAGAATGACGGAGAAAAGGTAACTAAGATTAGAATAGTAACCTCCTAATATAATTGGAATACTAGTTTCCATTCATACATTATGTTTCTACTACAAAGGAGGCACAAATGAACAATACGCAAATACTTAACCCTTCCTTCTCTCTCCGCCAATCTCCTATCTCTCAAAACAACTCTACCCCCATCACCTATGAATACTCTCGACTCCTAGAAGACTTCCCCCTCACTCATGGTGTGACGTACCGCTATGGTGGTGTCAGCGAAGGTAGCTTTAACAGTTTCAACATGGGTCTGCATGTCGGTGATACGCCAGATGCGGTGGCAGAGAACCGCAAACGCTTAGCACAGGTGCTTGGTGTGGATTCTAGTCGGTTGACTTGTGGTGAGCAAGTGCATGGGGTAGGTGTGACGAGGGTAACGGAAGAGCTAGTGGGCAAAGGCGCTTTCAGTTGGGATGACAGTATCCCAGACAGCGATGCGATTCATACGAACTTGGTGGAGGTTCCTCTCTTGTTGCTTGTGGCGGACTGTGTGCCTGTGCTTATCTATGATGCGGTGCATCATGCAGTGGCGGTTGTCCATGCAGGCTGGCGTGGAGCCATCGCTCACATTGTGGAGCGTACGATGGATAGTATGCACGAGGCATACGGAACGTTGCCATCCGATTGTTACCTCTTCATCGGTCCTTCCATTGGAGCGGACTCCTTTGAGGTAAGCGAAGAGATCGCTGAACAATTTCGACAAGACATGCGTGCCTTGGGGCTTTCACAGGTGGATCAGGTGGTGCGTTATATCCAACGAGCAGAGCAACTGACACCCCATGTGGATTTAAAAGGATACATCGCCGCTTGTGTGGTGCACAAGGGTGTACCACTGAAGCAAGTGTCGGTATCATCCACAGACACGATGACCACGGATGGATGTTACTCGTACCGGCGAGATCATGGACGGACTGGTCGAATGGCTATGTTCGCTGTTTTGCGAGACCAAGCCTAGGACACAGATGTCTTAGACTCCTTTCCTACGAGGGCAATTACGTTCACAGGACCACATAAGACACTGTAAGGCACCCGAGAACATGACATACGATGGCTGTGTGCGATAGAACATACCCTTTCATGTAGACATGAAATACTTGACAAATATATAAACTAGATAACTAAGAATAAGAAAATACAGAGAACTAGGCTTGAAATCATGCTTTTTCTATGTACTTTTCTTATTCTTTCGTTTATAATAAGAAAGATAAAGTATTATTTTTTTTATGAAGACCTTTCAGAGTGGAATGTAACGACGAAAGAGGACTGACATATATGATAGCAACAGCATTACATGAAGTGCAGAAACGCATCGAAGCGGCGAAAGCACGAGTGGGAAGGACAGATTCTGTTATACTAGTAGCGGTGACGAAGAATCATCCTGTAGAGGCTGTACAAGAGGTAGCCCAGTTAGGCGTAAGAACTGTGGGTGAGAATCGTGTACAAGAAGCAAAAGAAAAAATGGAACTCTACCAGGGACCAGAGTTACAATGGCATTTGATTGGACAATTGCAAAACAATAAAGTCCGCAATGTTATCGGTAAGTTTGCATTGATTCATTCAGTTCACAGTGTTAAGTTGTTGGATGAAATTCAGCGCATTGCCGCTAGGGAAGGGTTAGTACAAGAAGTATTACTGCAAGTCAATGTGGCACGAGAAGAGAGTAAGTCTGGTATGGATGTGGAAGAGTTTCCTACTATACGGGAATATGCCAAAACATTACCCAATGTACGGGTAAAAGGGCTTATGTGTATGGCACCATTTTTTGATGATCCAGAAGAGGCTCGCCCAATTTTTCGAGTGGCCCATGCTTTATTTGAAGACATGAAACTTTATTTTGATGAAGGGCAGATTGAATATATATCCATGGGGATGACCCATGATTTTGAAGTAGCAATTGAAGAGGGTGCAAATATTGTTCGTGTGGGAACCGCAATATTTGGAGAACGCCACTATGATAAGTAATGGAGGAAATGACGATGGCACTGAAAGACAGCTGGAATTCTGTAAAAAACTTTTTTGGCGGTAATCAAGATGATGGATATGAATATGAAGAGTATTCAGATGATACATATGAAGAAGAATTTCAACAGCCAGTGGTAACAGCACCAGTGGCAGGTGGTAATGGACCTGTAGCATCTGCAGTAAAACCAAAAACAGGAGGATATAATACAGTGGCACAACGTTCTAGTGGTATGAAAGTAGTCATCGTAGAGCCAAAAGCATTCGAAGACTCTGAAAACATTGCAAATCAATTGCGCGATATGCGTCCAGTAGTGATTAATTTTGAAAATACAGACCCTCATGAAGCTGCACGCATTGTGGACTTTGTTAGTGGCGCTACATTTGCCTTAGATGGCAAATTAGAAAAAATTGGTAAAGATATTTTCATCTGCGTACCAGTAAATGTAACAGTAGATTATACAGATAAAGAGTATACAGAAATATCTGATAAATTAGCTTGGAAAGAGCCACAAGCCTAACTATTAGGAGGTAGCCATGCAAAAAATACTGATAATTGGCGTAGGATCGATGGGTGGTGCTATTTTACAAGGGGCTTTGGAGCAAGGCGTTTGGGGCCCTGAGGAAGTAGATGTATTGGTTCGTCGCAGTGAACAAGCGGCGGAATTAGAGCGCACATTTGGTGTGACAGCTTTTACGGATTGTGATGCCATACCTGCCTTTGATGAGTATAGAACTATCGTATTTGGCGTAAAACCTCAAGTATTGTCATCTCTTATGCAAGAGGTGGGACCGCTTATTGAGCCGAGAACGCTATGTATTTCCATTGCAGCAGGCATTACATTGGATACATTGCAGTCTTTTGCGCCTCATGCGCATTGGTTGCGAGCTATGCCGAATACACCAATCTTAGTGAAAGC
>CAUQZV010000098.1:0-2962 GCA_963522415.1 uncultured Veillonella sp.
ATCGTAAGAACGCCTCAAGGCTTGTATAAAACAAATTGTTATATTCTGAAAGAAAATGGAGATGCTCTTATTATTGATCCAGGCTTTTACGGGTACCGCATTATGAAAGACATAGGGGAGGCGAAGCCTGTGGGTATTATACTGACACATGGGCATGCAGACCATATCTGTGCCGTCGATGCGTTGGTAGAGCATTATCATATTCCCGTATATATGCATCCTATGGATGATGAATTACTACGGGTGGAACGTCGCATGCCATCGGGATACAAAGAACGATTTACTTCGCCATATATTGCGTTGGAAGAGGGACCTTTACAAATAGGGCCCTTTTCTCTGAACGTATGGGAAGTGCCTGGACATAGTGCAGGTAGTGTATTTGTTGGATATAAACATATTTTGTTTACAGGAGATACATTGTTTAAGGGGACCATAGGCAAGGTGAATACCTATAATGGAAATCCTGCGGCTATGAAAGCAACATTAGAAAAAATAAAAACATTCAATCCAGCCTATGTGGTATACCCTGGTCATGGTGCAAGCACTACCTTGGCATATGAATTAGCAACGAATCCGTACTTATTGGCACCTTGAGTTAGATAAAAATATGTTTAGAACGTTGAGGGAATCTAGTTAATGTAGTTGATGATGTGCTTGTTAGTCAAGCTTTGAATGAATTACAAAATATTTATAAAAAAATATAAAAAAGTATTGACGAGAAATATGAAATAGGGTATACTAAAAAAGTAGTCAATTGGCCCCGTGGTGTAGCGGTTAACATGTCGCCCTGTCACGGCGAAGATCGTCGGTTCAAATCCGATCGGGGTCGCCACTACTTGCCTCGGTAGCTCAGTCGGTAGAGCAACGGACTGAAAATCCGTGTGTCGGCAGTTCGATTCTGCCCTGAGGCACCATTTGCGGAAATAGCTCAGCGGTAGAGCACCGCCTTGCCAAGGCGGGGGTCGCGAGTTCGAATCTCGTTTTCCGCTCCACTTTTTTGGCGGCATAGCCAAGCGGTAAGGCAGAGGTCTGCAAAACCTTTATTCCCCAGTTCGATTCTGGGTGCCGCCTCCACAATATTCCACCCATGCCGGGGTGGCGGAACAGGCAGACGCAACGGACTTAAAATCCGTCGGTTAGAGATAACCGTACCGGTTCGATTCCGGTCCTCGGCACCATTTAGACCAACTTCGGTTGGTCTATTTTTTTATGTCTAAATGGATTATAATGTAAGTATCATATAAAGGGTGTGCTTAGGGAGGGACTATGAATACAGTTAATGATGTTGATCGATTATATAATGCTATTGAAATTAATGAAAAAACATTTCAGTTTTTTCAAATTGATCTACAGTCCTACGGAATACAAGAAGTCGATAAAGGAAGTACACAATCGTTTTATGTTCTTCTTGAAATTATGAATGGCAAATTTAATTGTGATTTAGATTTTATCGTAAACTGTTATGATGAGTTAGGAAAGATAATTTATAGTGAGACGAACCTCCTTCTTGTAGACAGATATATTGGCTATGATACTCTTAAGTTTTTTTGTAATGATACTAATTTGATCGATAGAACGAATAAAATTCGTATATTCGTAAAAAAAAGATAATATAAAAATGCCCTATACCGATATGCATATGTATGTCATAGCATAAGGTATAGGGTACTTTTTTATATCTATAGGCTTATTGATGCTGAGGAATTTCTTCTTCGTAAATCGCTTCTTTTTTTACAGGTTTATAGTAGATAGCATAAAGTATCAATACGATAACTGGAATGATGGCAGATACGATATAGATTCCACTGTAGGACAGTAAGCCGTGTAAAATACCTAATGTATAAGGTCCTACTCCTAAACCAAGATCTAGACCAATAAAATAGGTGGAAAGCGCTACCCCAATTTTGGCAGGTTCTACGGCTTTCAAACAAACCGCTTGACCATTCGACATAAAGGTACCATAGCCTAAGCCGACAAAGGCACCAGCGATGAGTAGTAACGCTGCATTTGAACTATAAGCGATGAGTAAAAGTCCAATAGTTAAACATACATAGCTAGGGTACATAACAGCATTTTCTCCACGTTCATCAAAGATACGACCTGCAATAGGGCGAGTCACGGTAATCACAAGGGCATAGACAACAAAGAAGAAGGCTCCTGCTGTAATGAGACCGATTTCATGGGTGAAGATAGAAAGGAATCCTAGTACACTAGAGTAAGCAAGGCCCATTAGGAAACCCAGAAAGGAGATGAAAGCTACGCGTGGTTCAATAAAGTTTTTAAGAGACCAAGATTTCATGGAGGCCGCTTCTGTAGAGGATAAACTTAAATTTTGTACAGGGAATCGTAAACAAGCGATGGCAACACCGATGGATAATAGGACAGCTAAATAAATAATCCACGTAAAACCAACGGCAGGTAATAAAATCATGCCAATGAAAGGACCAATAGCTGCGGCTAAACTAGTGCTAAGACCATAATAATTGATACCTTCACCATCTTTTGATTTCGGAATGTAAGCAGTGACCACCGCATTGGCAGCGGTGGATACGGTGCCATAGACAAAGCCATTTAGGAAACGGACTGCATCTAAGATTAGAATGTCTTTGGCAATGAGATAGGCAAGAGTAGTTAGAAAATAAAAGATAGCGCCATAACGAAGTACTTCTTTACGTCCGATGAGCTCTAAGCGCTGTCCCATGATAAGGCGAGCAAATAAAGTACCAATAATATAAATACCAGTAGCAAAGCCTGCTTCGGCAACTGTAGAATGAAGTTCTTTTGTAGCGTAGCTTGCTGTGATAACTACAAAGCAGTAGTACACTAAAAAAACGATAAAGTTAATGATAGTAATACTGATAAACCCAGAATTAAATAATGTTTCTTCTTGATTTTGTATCGATTGGGCATTCATGGATAACTCCTCCTTTTGTAATACGTTCTATAGGATATACCTAATTGC
>CAUQZV010000099.1:0-2632 GCA_963522415.1 uncultured Veillonella sp.
TTTTTGTGCCTAGAACGTAAAGGGCGAACGCCATACACTTCTCCACAAATTTACGTTCCACTGAGATTTGCTCCGAAGTGTATGGCGTTCTTATAGCTATATATGGTTATGCACTCGCTTCATGAAATCAGACATAATAGCTACGCCAGTGAATGTATGATTCAAGCATTCAATATAGTTACTCCTATGTATACCTCCTAAGGCAATACCTTGTACTTGTGAGTAATGATTCTGAATTTGTTTCAACAGTTCTTGTCCGCCTTTGACTCCGATACCTGGGTGTCCTTCTTTGCATGGTGTGGGAAAAATGGGACTAATCAAGATGTATTCCAAATTAGGGATTCGTAGGGATGCTAACAACTTGATGTCATCTCCATTGTGGATGGTACTCCACATAGTTATGTTCTGAAAATGTTGTTGCAAGGTAATCCATAGTTCTTCTTGTTCAGATTTCCAATGGCGTATTAAATTAGTGGGCATATGGATTCGTTTTGCTTTTACCAAGACTACCCCTAATTGTTCTCGATTCGTAATAACCTTGCCATGGTATACCACGGTACTACCTATGGTATCGCAGAGTTGAAGATACTCCTCAAAGGGTAAATCAGCGTCACGGCATAGGGTGTACAGACTACTGTGATTTCTCATCCAGTTGTCTGGTTCAGCACTATCTGCCCTCTGCTTAGGCAATCTAGTGCCACGAAGATCCGATTTTACTGTAGGGCTATATACTCCATGTATATTGCATGGTAAACTGCTTTCTTCTGTATGATTAATACAATATTTGCCATACTTTTGTAATCTTTCTATCCCTCTAGACAGTGCTACACCATATGTTGCTAAGCTAATGTCATCTTTCAGTAGCTGGCGATTTGTAATCAACACTAAGGTGTCTATAGATGGGTTATTTTTCTTCATAGAGCACATCAATATAATCACTCATCACCACTTGCATCCCTAATGCTTTCACATCTTCCATCGCTTCTGCTACAGTTCTACTGTCGGCAATTTCAAATTGTGCATCCCCTTCTTCTTTTTTATTGTCTTCTGAAGAATGCTCTCCTATGCCAGTGCTGACACCCGCGGACAGTTTTGTAGCCGCTAATGGCAATACTCCGTTACGGAAACGCGCTGTTTCTCGAGTAGAGATTGTAATATTCGCATAGGGCAAGAATAAGCGATATGCCAAGATAACTTGCAATAATTGTGCTTCGCCAACGTCACCTGCGTTAATGGTATCATCATTGACAATAGGACGTAGTCTTGGACATGAAATACTAATTTCTCCATGCGGATAGGCCCGTTGTAGGAGGTGAGCATGTAAGGCCGTGGCAAAGGCATCTTTTCTAAAATCATCCAACCCCAATAGTGCTGCTAGTCCTACTCCACGCATTCCTCCTCGCAAGGCTCGTTCTTGCGTTTCCAATCGGTATGGAAAGATACTTTTATTGCCTAATAAATGCAATGTTTTATAGTTTTCCCAATTATAGGTTTCTTGGAATACGGTCACATAATCGCAACCGCATTCTCGTAGGTATATATAATCATCTACATTAGCAGGATAGATTTCTACGCCTACTACTTTGAAATATTTTTTTGCTAATTCACAGGCACGCCCAATGTACGAAATAGGGCTATGGCGTTCACTTTCCCCAGTCAAAATTAAAATATCCTGTAATCCTGTTTTGGCAATATTTTTTAATTCTTCTTCAATACCTGCTTCATCTAACTTCGCCCGATGGATCTGATTTTTACAGTTGAAGCCACAATACACGCATAGGTTATCACAATAATTTGAAATATATAAAGGTGTAAACAAATATACAGAATTGCCAAAGTATCTTGTTCTTACGGCTTTCGCTTTCTCCGCCAAGTCTTCTAAAAAAGGCTCTGCTGCAGGAGATAATAAAATTTTCAGCCCTTCTAAGTCAATAGTATCTTCTTTCAACACACGGCGTACATCATCTGCTGTATAGTGGTCATATGTATATTGTTCACGTTCTTGTAACACTGTTTCTAAAATGGGACTTTCAATTTGATCCATATGGGGGCGATATTTCCAACATGGATCGTCTATATGGTATCTGGTGGTACTAGACATGGCTATTCCTTTCCTATTATCTTAAAAATCCTGTCAACGGAGATGAAGCGCTACCACCGCTTTCAAGAGTAGGCCCTAATTTTGACAAATATGCCAATCGTCCTGCTTGTATGGCTAAACCAAAGGCTTTCGCCATACCTCGAATATGACCTGCCGAGGCTACGGCTGTATTTGCCATGATGGCAGCTACGCCCATTTCCATAGCTTCTGCTGCTTGGGATGGAGCACCAATACCAGCATCTACGATGATAGGCAAATCAATTTCATTCACTAAAATTTTGATAAATTCCTTCGTCTGTAATCCACGATTAGATCCAATTGGCGCTGCTAAAGGCATCACCGCAGCGGCCCCAGCATTCACCAAATCACGAGCCACTTCTAAGTCTGGATACATATATGGCATAACGATGAATCCTTCTTTTGCCAATATTTCTGTAGCTTTAATGGTCTCTCCATTATGTGGCAATAAATATTTTGAATCTTTCATAATTTCTACTTTTACAAAATCTCCACAACCTGTAGCTCGGGATA
>CAUQZV010000100.1:0-2617 GCA_963522415.1 uncultured Veillonella sp.
ACCGTAGCTAATGTGCTATTGAATAAGTCAGTGTACACATAGGTAGCACCTACTAATACCAACGCACCAACTGCTGTGATCACACCTTCTACTAAGGCTGCTGCACGAGCACGTTCAGAGATTTCCCCTGTTGTTTTTAAGGAAGCATATAACGCACCATGGTACAAGAATACACATACAAATGCAATACCACAAAGGATTGTATATACGCTCAATAAATCTAAGAAACCACCTACATAGTTCATGTGTTTATCGATTGGTGTACCTTGGATTAAATTACCTACTGTAACACCCCAAAGAAGTGCTGGGATAACAGATCCAAAGAAAATACACCAGTCGAAAGCAGCACGCCATGTTGGGCTTTTATCTTTACTGCGGAAGTCGAAGGACACACCACGAGCAATCAATGCGGCTAGCATCAAGAATAATGCCAAGTAAAAACCACTAAATAGTGTAGCATATACTTGCGGGAAGGATGCGAACATAGCACCACCAGCCGTTAACATCCATACTTGGTTACCGTCCCATACAGGTCCGATAGTATTGATTAATTGACGGCGTTCACGGTCTGTTTTACCCAAGAATGGAAGCCACATACCTACACCGTAATCAAGTCCTTCTAAAATGAAGAATCCTGCAAATAGTACACCTACTAAGATGAACCAAATTAATTCTAAGTTATTTGTAATTATTTCCATAATGTAGCCTCCTCTTGTTCAACCACATCATGAACTGGGTTACCAGCTGGTCCCGCTTGAATATGTTTTACTGCGAGATAAATGGCAGCAATTGCCATCACTACGTATACAGCTGTGAAACCGATGATTGTTGTCCAGATTTCTGGCGCTGTTACCACTTTGGATGCACCATCAGCCGTTTTTTGTAAACCATATACAAGCCATGGTTGACGACCCGCTTCTGCTACATACCAACCTGTGGAGTTAGCAATAAATGGAAGGGCTAATAAATGATAGATGCTTTTTAGAGCCACTCTATTGTTAAGTAATTTACCTTTCACATGTAAATAGTATCCCACAATGGATGTTACTAACATAATAATGCCAGCTAAAATCATCACACGGAAGGACCAGAACATAGATGTTACATGTGGCACGTAATCACCCGCACCATGTTTTAGTTCTGCTTCTTTTTGAAGGTCATTAATACCTTTCACTTCCCCGTTGAAAGAGTCATGAACTACGAAAGATAAGGCGCCTGGAATACCGATTTCAAAGCTATTCTTTTTGCCTTCTTGGTCAATACCTGCTGCAATAGCAAATGGAGCTGGATCATGGGTTTCCCATAATGCTTCAAAAGCAGCTACTTTCATAGGTTGTAATTTTGCCACCGTTTGACCTTGGAAGTGACCGGCACCACCTACTAATAAACCACCGATTACAGCGGCACCTAAACCAAATTTTATAGATTTAGAATAAAATTCTACATGATTATTTTTCAATAAATGCCATGCACTGACAGAAGCGATAATCACGCCCGCTGTTAGGATACCATCTGTAAAGATGTGCAAATATTGACCTGGTAAATACCCATTTTGTAGGATAGCCGCAAAGGAATCCATTTCTGCACGGCCATTACGAAGTGCATAGCCTACTGGATGTTGCATGAATGAGTTCGCTACTAAAATCCAAAATGCGGATAAGTTACTACCAATCGCTACTAGCACCGCTACAAATGCATGGGCTTTCGCAGATAATTTATCCCAACCGAAAATCCAAGCCCCCATAAAGGTAGACTCTAAGAAGAATGCTGTTAAGGCTTCTAACGCCAAAGGAGCACCGAAAATATCCCCCATGAAGCGAGAGTATTCTGCCCAGTTCATTCCAAAATGGAATTCTTGAACGATACCTGTTACAACACCCATTGCAAAGTTAATTAGGAATAGTTTACCCCAAAACTTTGCCATTTTTTTGTACACTTCGTTTTTCGTACGCGCATAAGTAATTTCAAGTATTGCTACTAATACTGTCATACCTAGCGTGAACGGTACGAAGAGCCAATGATAGATCGTAGTCAACGCAAATTGAAAACGAGCTAACAAGACTGCATCCATCATGCCAATTCCTCCTCACTTGAATATACATTTAGACCACATGGTGCATTGATATATGAATCGAACGCTCACGTTTCGCTAACGTTTCGAAATCAACCTTTTTTAATTCTTCTATTAAACTTGCTTGAATTTTGCCAATTGCCTCTTGTACTGCACATTGACCATGGCACCCACGAGAACAGCTTTCCGCATCATATAAACAATGCTGTAAGTAAGTGTCGCCTTCTACTGCGGTTACCACATCATATAAACTAATATCTTTTGGTTTTTTAGCCAAGGTGAATCCACCATCTACGCCACGATAGGAATGTAATAACTTTGCATTGACCAAATAGCGCATAATTTTTAATAAAAATCGTTCAGGAATCTTACTTGTTTTTGCTAACTCTGCCCCAACCTTTCGAGTACCGAATGGTAATGTAGACATGTATAAGATAATTCGAAATGCATAGTCTGTTGCCTGATTAAATTTCAATGGTATCTCCCTTATTGAATCTATACTAAACTGTGTATGTATGGGCATTAAAAGTACACTCTTACAGTATA
>CAUQZV010000101.1:0-2615 GCA_963522415.1 uncultured Veillonella sp.
CGATATGTTCTTCACTCAAGTTATTTTGGTTTTTCCCTTTTTCAAACTCGTTGCTAGCGTCGATAAACAACACATCACGGTTCGTGCGGTTCTTTTTAAACACTAAAATCGTGGTCGGAATGCTCGTGCCATAGAACAAGTTCGCTGGCAATCCAATGACCGCATCCAAGTAATTCTTCTCGATGAGGGTCTCCCGAATTTTACCTTCTGCTGCGCCACGGAATAGTACACCATGTGGCAATATGATGGCCATCGTTCCTTCTGTGTTTAAATGGTACAAGCTATGCAAGATGAAAGCATAATCTGCTTTGGACGCTGGCGCCAACTTACCATAATCGCTGAAACGAGGGTCTTTCAATTTACTTTCATTGTTGTCCCATTTCGCAGAATACCGAGGGTTTGCCACCACCGCATCAAAGGATCAGTAACTCCAGTTCAGCCTTATTAATAATCTCCATTCTAGTACGTTCTTCTTTTGACAACTGTATTCCCATATCTGTTAATCCTTTTATATCTAATTCAGATAATAGGCTCATATATAATTGTCTAGCACTTTTATTAATAATAATAGGAGCAATCCCTTGTTGCAGACAAGAATGAACAATTAAGGCACGCCCAGTTCTTCCATTGCCATCAGAAAATGGATGTATTCGTTCAAATCGCAAATGTTGCTCCATAATAATTTCTATTTTCTCTTCCATAGTATTAGAGAGATGAAGCCTATATTCCAAAGTATGACACCAGTTTTTTAATTCTGATTGCACTAAATCAGGTTCTGTAGTTGTAAAATCAGCCCCTATGATTATATTATGAATCGTTTTAAATGCTCCTGCATCTTCTCTAATATTTTGTAATAAATAACTATGAGTATCTTTTATTAGTTCAACGGTAATTTCCTTGGGATAATTATCTGTTAAAAATCCCATATAATTCTTATAGTTTTTGACTTCATAAAATTCACGTTCATTCATAGCTCTAGGAATGATACCATCTAATAAAATACATTTAGCTTCATATTGTGTCAGTGTATTCCCTTCAATAGCCGTACTATGGTGAGCCATTCTAACTAGCATATCATCTACATAACTACATGAAAGTTTCAAGCTAATCATCTCCTTAATCAACGCAGTTTATACACCCGTATTACGTACTCCTCTGTAGTATTAGAAGTTCCTACACTCATATTACGCTTCCCTCTATTGTATTAGAATTTTTACAGCTCTTATACTAGATACTTGTATCTGTTTTAGACATCCACAATTTTTCAATTCCCAATCCAATAGCCACACTTAATGCAATGGCGCAGATTTCAAATATGGACGGTGTAATATATACTAATGGGCTACCTGTGAAAGCTGGCAATGCCTTCCCCGCCCAAACTTTCACAATATCTGGAATGTATCCACCGAATAGGATATGCGCATTGGTTGCCACCCACCATACTGCCATGACTACGATAGCAGTCACACGAGCCCACAATGCTGTGCGACGTGGATATAAATATAATACCATGCTACCGATAGTGGTCAACATCATAAGCACTACCCCGATGTATAGGCTAGCAATGAGTCCTGCAAAGCCCTGCGCATCTAACGATGCTTGAATGATAGGATCCTCTAGATTGAGGTACATCACATCCCCTAAAAATAGCATCGGCAATGGCAACGCATAGGTAGAAATATTCAATACTGTATCGATAAAGTAATGACGTTCTTTACGTGCCATCCAACAATCTAATAGTTTTGCTGTACCGATCATGAGTGCCACTGCAACTAACATAGTCAATATCCAAACTAGCATGATGTAGATTGGTTCATTTGGCAAGGTAAAGGGCAACACACCATTACCAAAGAAAAAGAAGAGATTCCACCACAACCAAGCGTATATATAATGGCCTTTCCCTAAGTGAAAGTCAAATTGCCCCGCCAGTCTTGGTACTGCTTTCAGCCCCAAAGGAATCCCCAAAGAGGCGATGATGAACATGATGATACTAAACATGTCAAACAGCCCGATGCTAAACACCAAACTGAGTGGAATAATCCAGAGCATGGACCAACTGTAAAATTTTATATAACTTCTCATATTACACCTTTGTATTCTTTCCACCTGCTAATGCCAATACTAAGGACAAGGTCACTTGGCAATACATGATGATGGCAAACACCAAATCACGACCGATAGTCGATAAATTCCACAACCAAGATAAGTCTAAATTGTTGAACACCAAGAATGTACCACCTTGCACTAATGCCCAAGCTAATACGTATACACAAATCGGTATTCTGCGAGCCTTAGGACCAAATCCACTTTCACTAGAGCGTAAGTAAAAGACAGGAATGAACAGGGATAATACTCCATAGCTCACCCCTGCCACCATGGCGCTCATCCCCGTATGAATCGTATAGGCCCCTAGAGGAATTAATATAAAAAATATACTCATATACATCGTGCGTTGCACTACATCTTGTATGGTTGACATATAATTTCCTTTCTACAACAAATTATCTCTTCCTATAGTATAACAAACATCGGCCATCTTATAAATACATATGCATTTCAATTTTAGGCTCTTTGTCAAATGTGGGGGCTACTCATATAAAGAGTTCTTAGCACGA
>CAUQZV010000102.1:0-2511 GCA_963522415.1 uncultured Veillonella sp.
GAAACCCACCTGCCTTTGCAGGATCAAAACACGGTATGGATACGGCATAGTGGGGCTTTTATGCAACCGCCTTATGGTGGTTTATTTTTTTTGTATTAATAAGAACATATAGACTATATAACTAGATGCATGTATAATAATGTACAGATACTATTTGTTGAAAAATCAGGCTTCTACAAGTTTGTTACTCAACTTAATTTTGTAAACTATACAGGAATTGTTTGATATGGCTGCAAGAAGGAAGCCAGGGCATCAACTATGTATAAGTATATATGTTTGTACTACTGCATGCACGGTAGTGGTTATCAATATATAATGGTAGATATAGGGAGGTGTAAGGATGAATTTGTTTGAGAATATGGAACCAGTAGATCCATTTGAACCCTTGGCGGTCCGTATGCGGCCACGGTCATTGGACCATTTCTTTGGACAAGAACAAGTAGTAGGGCCTGGAACATTTCTTCGCTCTATGATTGAAGAAGATAAGGTACCCTCCTTATTGCTATATGGGCCATCTGGGACAGGTAAGACTACGTTAGCCAAAATTATTTCCGAGTTAACCAGTAGTCGTTTTGTCATGCTTAATGCGACCAATGTGGGGATTGGTGAACTTCGTAGTACTATCGAAGAAGCGATACGGATTCGTAGTTCATTGCAACAACGAACAATTTTATTCTTAGATGAAATTCATCGTTTCAATAAAAGTCAACAAGATGTATTGTTACCTTCTGTAGAAAGTGGGCAAATCATTTTAATTGGTGCTACCACAGAGAATCCTTTTTTTGAAGTGAATCGACCTCTTTTATCTCGATTGCGCTTGCTCACCCTAGAACGATTAAACGCTACGGCATTGGTGGCAATCTTACGTCGTGCTTTAACAGATGAGGAGTATGGTCTAGGTAAGAAAGCATTGATTGTGACAGATGATCTGTTAGAGGATATTGGCCGTTTTGTAGATGGAGATGCCCGCATGGCTCTGAATATTTTAGAGCAAGTAGGCGCTATGGTTCGATCGGGTGGTGAAATCACCGTAGAAACTATAGAAAAAGTACTAGGTCGACGAGTGTATCGATATGATAAGAAGGGGAATAATCACTATGATGTAATTTCTGCTTTCATTAAAAGTATGCGGGGCTCTGATCCAGATGCGGTGCTATACTATTTAGCTCGTATGATTGAGGCAGGAGAGGACCCTGTATTTATCGCTCGACGCATCGTCATTTGTGCGGCAGAGGATGTAGGATTGGCAGATCCACAGGCGTTGGTGGTGACTAATGCAGCAGCACAAGCCGCTCATATGGTAGGCCTACCAGAGGCACGTATTATATTATCCGAGGCGGCTCTATATGTCGCCTTGGCAGCTAAGAGTAATAGCGCTTATGTAGGGATTGATGCAGCTATCCATGCGGTACGCCATAAGGAGCAAGGGGAGGTGCCGAAACATTTACGTGATGCTCACTATGG
The DNA here is from genome assembly GCA_963522415.1 of uncultured Veillonella sp. Taxonomy (GTDB): domain Bacteria; phylum Bacillota; class Negativicutes; order Veillonellales; family Veillonellaceae; genus F0422. The sequence goes on from CAUQZV010000102.1 coordinate 1,465, forward strand.
AGGGGCTAAACAATTAGGACATGGAGTTGGCTATCGCTATGCACAGGACTATCCTAATGGCTATGTGGTGCAACAATATTTGCCAGATGCATTGGTGGGTGAGCAATTTTATAACCCTTTGGAACGTGGTCGTGAACGTGAACTTGTGAAAGACTGGGAAGACCGTAAACGATGAGGATTACCACAGGGAGAGCAGTATTGTTTTTGAGAATATTCGATATACTTTCATAGGCGGAAATGGTATAATAAAGTGCTAAGGTATATGATAGAAACGGAATTTTGGAGTTGGAAATGGCAGAGGAAAAGAAAGGCAAGTCTTCACGAGGAGGGCAAAAGGTACAATCGAAACGATCTACTCCCCTAAAGGAAAGTAAAACAGGTGCAACGAAACAGGCTAAGGCACAGACGAAAGGTGTTCGGAGCGAAATTAAAGGCCTAGTTCTTATGGGCTTTGTCATACTGGCTCTTATCGGTATGGCTGGAGTGGAAACTGGCATATGGGGTAGTATTATTAGTGGTATTTTTTCCTACGGGTTTGGCCTAGGTGGTTGGGTGGTAGCCCTATGGGTCCTCTATAATGGATGGTGCTGGTTATATAGAGGCTCGTTAGCAGCGATTACGAGAAAGGGATTACTATATACAGGAGTACTATTCGTTGTATTAGTGCAACTAGTGTTGTGGAAGGTAACTAGTGGTGATGAATTAAGCACCACAACCCTAGCAGAGAATGGTGGTGTAGTTGGTGGCCTATTAGGATCTCTATTTAGAAGTTTAGTAGGAGACATCGGCGGTATTTTACTATCTGCTATTATAGGTATTGCCTGCGTACTAGGAATTACTAAATTGTCGCTCCGTGAAGGCTTACATAAAGCGAAAGACAAGGCTAGTGTGGGTCTCGAAATAGCACAAGAGAAAGCAACGGAAACAGCTAGTGCTATTCGTGAGCAAGTGCATGAATGGCAGGAGGAGTGGCGAGAAGAACGTCGTAAGGTCTATGATCGTGAAAAGGATACAAGATACCCTAAAACAGAAGACTCATCTGATGAA